>NZ_QVGY01000008.1:0-144481 GCF_003604105.1 Faecalibacterium sp. AF10-46
AGGTGCACCAGATATTGAACGTCAAATCGTAAGATTTGGCGTTCTTTTTTGTTATGTAACCCCGAAAAATCGGGGCTTGCACGATCAACGCACGGTTTTTGCACGGTTGGTGTTTTCATAGGAATCCTCTGCATGGGCTGGAATTACTTTGAAATGCGTGGTAAATTTTGCATCAGGTCAGCAGAGCCAGACGGAGCTGCGCCTTTACTTCGGGGTCTGCATTCTTCAGAAGTTCCAGCAGAGCAGTCGTAGAGATGGTCGGTTCGCCTTCGGCGGGTAACTGCGCCAATATCTGCATGGATGCAGACAGACTGCCGCTGAACTTCCGGCGGGCAAACTGCCTAATTTTGGTTGATGCAGGCGTAGAATGCGTTTGGATTTTTGGCGGTCATCCGCCAGAATGGATATTTGATGATGACTGGGGTGTTGTAGCCAACGCCCAATTCCAGAAAGAGGATGCGCTGTCCCTCGTGACGGCGCAGAAATTCACTGTATCGCTCTGCCGCACGGTGCCATCCTTCGTCCTCTACAAAGGTAAGTAAAAGACGGGGTGCTGTGCATTTGTGCAGCACCCCGTCTTTTATTTGTGTTCATCTGCGCCCGGCTCATAGAGCAGCTCCAAATGCGGTGCCCATGGTTAGATGGATCTCGTCCTGCGGCAGAAGATCAATAAAATTGCGATAATAAACTATTCGCCCAGATGCCAGATGTCGCGGTCGTACTCGGCAATAGTGCGGTCGGAGGAGAACATGCCCGCTTTGGCAATATTCACCAGACACTTGCGCCGCCAGCCCTTCGGGTCGCAGGCGTAATCGCTGAGGGCCTGCCCCTTGCGCACAACGTAGGCATTGAAGTCCGGCAGGGTCTGGAACCAGTCTTTATGGATCAGCTCGTTGTGCAGGCGGGTCAGGTTTTCGGCGTGACCGGCGGCCAGCATCTCCGGGCCGGTGAGGAAGTTGATGGCGCGGCGGATGTTGGCATCGCCCTCCACCCACTGGGCGGGGTCGTAGTCGCCCACGGCGTAGCGGTGGATGACCTGATCGGAGGTCTGGCCGAAGATATAGATGTTCTCCTCGCCCACCTGCTGGCTGATCTCCACATTGGCACCGTCCATGGTGCCCAGCGTCAGCGCGCCGTTCAGCATGAACTTCATGTTGCCGGTGCCGGAAGCTTCCTTGGAGGCAAGGCTGATCTGCTCGGACAGGTCGCAGGCGGGGATCAGCTTTTCGGCGGCGGTAACGTTGTAGTTCTCCACGAACACCACCTGCAGCCACTTGGACACTTCCGGGTCTGCGGCAATGACCTTGGACAGGGTCAGCAGCGCATGGATGATGTCCTTTGCAATGGTGTAGGCAGGTGCCGCCTTGGCACCGAAGATGCTCACCAGCGGAGCAGCGGGCAGGTGCCCGACCTTGATCTCGTAGTACTGATGGATGAGGTACAGCAGGTTCAGCTGCTGGCGCTTGTACTCGTGCAGGCGCTTGGACTGGATATCGAACACAGCATCGGTGTTCACGCTCACCTTCTGGGTGCGCAGCAGCCAGTCTGCCAGTGCTTCCTTGTTGGCCTTTTTCACAGCGGTCAGCTGCTCCAGCACAGCTTCGTCGTCAGCAAAAGCCAGCAGCTTTTCCAGCTCGGCGGCATCCTTGCGGAAGCCGGAGCCGATGTGCTGTTCCAGTGCGGCGGTCAGGCGGGGGTCGCATTCCAGCAGCCAGCGGCGGAAGGTGATGCCGTTGGTCTTATTGTTGAACTTTTCCGGATACAGCTCGTAAAAGCCGTGCAGCTCGGAATTTTTCAAAATCTCGGTGTGCAGCGCTGCCACGCCGTTGGTGGAGTGGGTGAAGTGGATGTCCATGTGGGCCATGTGCACCCGGTCGTCCTTGTCAATGATGGCAAGGCTCTCGTCCTTGGTGCGGGTGCGGGCCAGCGCGTCCAGCTTTTCGATAATGGGCATCAGCTGGGGCACCACGGCATCCAGATAGGCGCGGGGCCACTTTTCCAGCGCTTCGGCCAGAATGGTGTGGTTGGTGTAGGCGCAGGTCTTTGTGACGATCTTTACGGCTTCCTCAAATTCGATGCCCTTTTCGCCCAGCAGCCGGATCAGCTCCGGGATGACCATGCTGGGGTGGGTGTCGTTGATCTGGATGGCGGCGTAGTCGGCCAGATCATGGTAATCGCAGCCCCGGGCGGCACACTCGGCCAGAATGAGCTGGGCACCGGCAGAGACCATCAGGTACTGCTGGTACACCCGCAGGCGGCGGCCTGCCTCATCGGAATCGTCCGGGTAGAGGAAGAGGGTCAGGTTCTTGTCGATGGCAGTTTTATCGAAGGCAATGCCGTCGTGGACGATGCTTTCATCGATGGTGTCAAGGTCAAACAGGTTCAGGGTGTTGGTGCGGCCCTCGTAGCCGGTAACGGCCAGCTTGTACAGCCGGGCAGTGTACTCCTTGCCCGCCAGCTCCACCGGGTAGGTGATGTCGGTCTTTTCCGCCCAGCTGTGGGCGGTGAGCCACGGGTCGGGCTTTTCGTTCTGCACGCCGTCCTCAAAGGACTGGTGGAACAGGCCGAAGTGATACCGCAGGCCCACGCCGTCGCCGGGCAGGTTCAGCGTTGCCAGAGAGTCGAGGAAGCAGGCAGCCAGACGGCCCAGACCGCCGTTGCCCAGAGAGGGTTCCGGCTCCACCTCTTCGATATCGGAAAGGCTCTTGCCGACGGCAGCCAGTGCATCGCGGGCTTCATCGTACAGTCCCAGATTGATGAGGTTGTTGGACAGCAGCTTGCCGATGAGAAATTCGGCGCTGATATAGTACAGCTTGCGGCCGGTGACCGGCTGCACACGGTCGGCGCTCTTCTGCCGGACGAGTTCCAGCAGCGCGAGATACAGCTCCTGATTCGTGCAGTCTGCCAGCGGCTTGCCCGTGAGACCCTGTAACGTTTCGGTAAAGCTCATAAATGCATCCTCCTTTGCTACGGAAAACAGGTTTGACATCTGTACTTCCAGATATACCACATAAAACAATCAAAATCTTGCCTAAAAAGCGCAGACTGTGGTACAATCCTATCATCGGGAGGTGAAACAATGCAAAATCAGGCATCTTTGCAGGAGACCAAGCAGCATGGTGCCGTGCGGTTTCCCTTCAATCTGTATCCCTGCACCATTCCGGGGGACTTTCCGCAGGTGGCGCTCCACTGGCAGGAGAGCATGGAGCTGGTCTTTGTCAAGCGGGGCACAGGACTGGTGCAGGTGGGCGCTGAGAGCTGCCCGGCCCGCATGGGGGACATCTTTATTTTTACGCCCGGCACTCTCCATGCCCTGCGGCAGGCCGAGGGGCAGTGCATGGAATACGAAAATATCATTTTTGAGCTGGAGCTTCTGGGTGGCGCAGAGGACCTTTGTGCCGAGAAATATCTGCTTCCGCTGCAAAGCGGGCGCTTGTCGCTGCCTGCGCGGCTAACCCCGAACGATTTGTGCTATCTGCAGGCCGCCGCCTGCCTGCGGGAGGTGGAGGATGCCAACCGCGCCAAGCTCCCCGGCTACGAGCTGCAGGTCAAGGGGGCATTGCTGCGGTTTCTTGCCCTGCTCCTTGCACAGGGCCGGCAGCGGCTTGCCGCCGAGACAGCCGACACCCAGCGGCTGAAAACGCTCCTGCAATGGCTTTCGGCCCATTATACGGAGGAACTCCGGGTCGCCGATGCCGCCGGGGTCTGCTCCTTCAGTGCCAGCCACTTCATGCGGTGGTTCCGGCAGATGACCGGGCAGAGCTTTGTGGCCTTTCTGAACGAGTACCGGCTCAACGCCGCCGCCGGAGCGCTGCAGGCCACGGATGAGACGGTTCTGACCATCGCTTCCCGGTGCGGGTTTGAGAACCTCTCCTATTTTAACCGGGCGTTCAAGGCACACTTCGGCATGACACCGCGGGAGTACCGGAAAAAATAAGCAAAACGAGGCCGTTCTGCCTCTCTGGAAAAGAGAGGGGACGGCCTCTTTTTTGCACATCAGATCTCCGGCGGCGGGCAGCAGCTCTCCCGTTGGATGAGCCGGTGCGGCACGATGATCTTGGTTGCCAGAAGATTCGGGTTTTCGATATGGTTGATGGTCTGGCTGGCCGCTTCCATGCCCAGCTGGTAGGGGTTCACGTCCACGGTGGTCAGCTGCGGGCTGGTGATGCGGGAGAACAGCGAGTTATTGAAGGACACGATGGACAAGTCTTTCGGGACGCGCAGCCCCAGCTTGCCGCAGAACTGTTCCAGCACCACGGCAAGGATGTCGTCGCTGACCAGCATGGCGGTGGGGCGGTCCGGCGCGGTGAACAGGGCCTTCAGCGTTTCTTCGTAAGCATCGTTCAGGGCATCGATGCAGGTATTTTGATCGAGTTATAAAGGAAGGTAAACGAAGATGCAGAGAAGTGCAGGCATTTTGCTGCCCATCAGCAGTCTGCCGTCCCCTTACGGCATCGGCTGCTTCTCGCAGGAGGCGTACGACTTTGTGGACTGGCTCAGGGAAGCCGGGCAGACCTACTGGCAGATCCTGCCGCTGGGTGTTACCAGCTACGGCGACAGCCCTTATCAGAGCTTTTCCGCCTTTGCAGGCAACCCATATTTCATCAGTCTGGATGCACTGGTGGAGGAAGGGGTGCTGACTGCCGACGAGTGCAAAAAGGCAAACTTCGGCCGCAAGGCAGATGATATCAACTACAGCCGCCTGTATACCGAGCGCGGCCGTCTGCTGCGGCTGGCGTACTCCCGCAGCGACATCGGTCACAACGAAGTGTTTACGGCGTTCTGTGAGAAAAACAAGTGGTGGCTGGATGATTTTGCCCTGTTCATGGCGGTGAAGGACCGCTTTGAGGGCAAGCCGTGGATCGAGTGGGCCGAGGACATCCGTCTGCGCTGGCAGCCTGCCATGGACTACTACCGCCGGGAGCTGTATTTTGAGGTGGAGTACCACAAGTATCTCCAGTTCAAGTTCGATGAGCAGTGGCGCAAACTGAAGGCCTACGCCAACAGCAAAGGCATCCGGATCATCGGCGATATCCCCATCTATGTGGCGCTGGATTCGGCGGATGCATGGGCAAACCCGGGGCTGTTCCAGCTGGACGGGGAAAATCTGCCCACGGCGGTGGCGGGTGTTCCCCCGGATGGATTTTCGCCCACCGGTCAGCTCTGGGGCAATCCGCTCTACCGCTGGGAAGCTCACCGCGAAACCGGCTATCAGTGGTGGATCACCCGCCTGTGGTACTGCTTTGAGCTGTACGACGTGGTGCGCATCGACCACTTCCGCGGGTTCGATGAGTATTTCTCCATTCCCTACGGCAGCGAGACTGCGGCAGAGGGCCACTGGGAGAAAGGCCCCGGCATCGAGCTGTTCCGTGCCGTGGAGCAGGCATTGGGCAAGCGGGAGATCATTGCGGAGGATCTTGGTTATATGAGCGAGACGGTCCGTCAGCTGGTGCGGGACAGCGGTTTCCCCGGCATGAAGGTGCTGGAATTTGCCTTTGACTCCCGCGACACTGGCAGCGCCAGCGACTATCTGCCCCACAACTACCCTGTGAACAGTGTGGCCTATACCGGCACCCACGACAACGAGACGCTGGTATCGTGGTACCAGACCGTCACCGATGCCGAGCGCGCCATGGTGCGGGACTACCTGTACGACTACGCCACCCCGGAAGAGCAGCTCTATAAAAGCATGATCGCACTGATCTTGCGCAGCGCAGCGGCGGCCTGCATCATCCCCATGCAGGACTGGCTGGGGCTGGACAACTCTGCCCGCATCAATCAGCCCTCCACCGTGGGCCAGAACTGGCGCTGGCGGCTGAAAAAGACCCAGCTGACAAAGAAGCTTCAAAAGGAGATCTGCCTGCTGACCACCCGCTATGGCCGAAAAAACTGGGCGTGACAGGATAGTGTTCTGGACTTGATTTTGGAAAGTTTATTGCAGAATAATGGCAGAAGTAATACTTATTCAAAAATAAAATGACAAAGAGCAAATAAAAAAGTACAGAATATGGATCGGGACGCGTGACTTTTAATTTTGACAAAAATCAAGGAAGGACTTTGTATAACTTTACAAAACAAGAAAATACAGCGGCAAAAAGTTGTTGCAATTTTCGGATTGAAAGCAATAACGGAAAACGCTATACCTTAAGCATCAAAGGCAAAGACGCTTCGCGAGAGATCGCAAAGCGTCTTTTTGTATATCTAAAACCACTCGCTAGGCGGGTGGTTCGATAAAGATTATATCGGTGAGTAATAAAACTCAAACGAAGAATTTTGGAATAGTAGAAGCTATATTGTATGAGTACTAATTAAAGTATGAGTACTAATTAAAGTTTGCGAGCTATGAAGCTCGTAGAGCGACTTAAAATCAATAAAAGCGCACTTTGCAAAATTTCAGAAGAACCTATCCGATAATTCGTTGGCAACTGACAATGTCTATCTTGTGCGTTTGACGCATGGTCAAGAATAGAGGGCTATGCCCGCATAGGAAAAACCACCAGCTCGGCTGGTGGATGTTTATTCTTTTTGACATGTGCCGCGGGATGCTTTATAATAAGAATGATTTCAGATGTCTGCGGGGCGGTGCGCCCTGCGGTAAAATTACGGCAAGCAAAAAAGGGAACTGCTATGAGAGAAGAAAAGGCCAGCGCATTGCCGCTGCTGCTGGACGTGCGCAGAATGGACGAAAATAACCGGGCTTACGCCTACCGTATGCTGCGCAAAAATATTATGACCTTGCAGCTGCAGCCGGGCTGTCAGCTGAGCGAGGCCGAACTGTGCGAGCAGCTGGCCATGAGCCGCACACCGGTACACGAAGCGCTGATGATGCTGAAAAGCGAGTGGCTTGTGGATGTTCTGCCGCAGCGCGGCAGCATTGTGTCCAAGATCAGCGTTCCATACCTGAACGAAGGCTTTGCCATGCGCCGCATTCTGGAACCGGCGCTGCTGCGCGGGCTGGCCGGAAAGCTGACAAGGGAACAGCTGAACGAATTTCAGGAACTGCTGAACCGGCAGAACGAAGACCTTTATCTGGATCGGGATGCAGCAGATGACTTCTTCATCTCGCTGGATAACGACTTCCACAGGCTTTTGTACCACGATTCCGGCTATGACCGCATCTGGGAGGCTATGCACAACGTTACTTCCCATATGGACCGTGTGCGGTATCTGGACTCGGCCCTTTGCCGGGGAAATATTGCCTCGGTGCAGAAAGAGCACGAGCAGATCTTTGGCTACCTGCGGGACGGCCTGCCGCTGGACGTGGACGTAGAAGCCCTGTTTGAGCATCACCTTGGCATGTACCGCGAGAATTTCCAGAAGATATTGGAACGGTTCCCGGATTTCTTTGTACGGACATAAACCAAAAAGAGCACCCGCTGCTGACCCTTACAAGGCCATGGCAGGGGGCGCTTTTTTGGTTCAATACGGATACGGTTTTACGCCGGGCTGCGGAGATCAATTTACGACGGCAGTGTTTCTGATGGATTTTGCACCAGAAATGCTGCTTTTTCTGTTCAAAACCCGGAAAAACAGCAGTTTGTGTCCTTGAATTGCCCGAAAAGCTTGCAGGAATGCAGGTTTTTGTGGTAATATTTAAGATATGTTCCCGTTGAGGGGAAGAAAGAGAGGGGTAATCAAATGATCAATATCTGCATCATTGCCACCATTGTGATCTATCTGGTGGGAATGCTGCTGGTTGGCTTTGTCTACAGCAAATCCAACGAGGACAGCAGCGATTTCTACCTCGGCGGCCGCACGATGGGCCCGCTGGTCACGGCTATGAGCGCCGAAGCCAGCGATATGTCCAGCTGGCTGCTGATGGGTATGCCGGGCCTTGCATATCTCACCGGCATCGCGTCGCCGGGCTGGACGGCCATCGGCCTTGCTGTGGGCACATGGCTCAACTGGCTCATCGTGGCCCGCCGCCTGCGCCGCTACTCGGCCAATCTGGATGCCATCACGGTGCCGCAGTTCCTTTCCCTGCGGTTCCATGACCAGCGCAACCTGCTCAACGCGCTGGGCGCGGTCATTATCATCGTGTTCTTCATCCCGTACACCGCTTCCGGCTTTGCCGCCTGCGGCAAGCTGTTCAACAGCCTGTTTGGCGTGGATTACATGGCGGCCATGATCTTGTCCGCTGTGGTCATTGTGGGCTACACCATCATGGGCGGCTTCCGCGCGGTGTCTACCACCGACCTGATCCAGTCCATCGTCATGAGCATGGCGCTGATCGCAGTGCTGATGTATGGTGTCAGCGTGGCAGGCGGCTGGGACGTGGTTCTGGACAACGCCCGCAGCCTGCCCGGCTACCTGACCATGGCTGCAAGCCACAATGCGGCAGACAACACCGCCACCTCCTACAGTCTGCTGGACATCGCGTCCACGCTGGCATGGGGTCTGGGCTACTTCGGTATGCCCCACATTCTGCTGCGCTTCATGGCCATTGAGGACGAAAAGAAGCTGGTGCTCAGCCGCCGCATTGCAAGCGTGTGGGTGGTCATTGCCATGACCGCTTCCATCGTCATCGGCATGGTGGGTCTGGGCATGACCAAGGCGGGCGCGCTGGAGTTCCTGAGCGGCTCTTCCAGCGAGACCCTGATCGTGCGCGTGGCCAGCCTGATCGCCCAGCACGGCGTGCTGGCAGCCATTCTGGCAGGCCTGATCCTTGCCGGCATCCTTGCCGCTACCATGTCCACCGCCGACAGCCAGATGCTGGCAGCGGCCTCCAGCGTATCCCAGAACATCCTGCAGGAGTTCGGCCACATGAAGCTGACCGAGAAGCAGAGCCTGTTCGCTGCCCGCCTGACTATCATCTGCATCAGCGTGGTGGGCGTGGTGCTGGCCCGCGACCCCAACTCCAGCGTGTTCGGCATCGTCAGCTTTGCATGGGCCGGCTTTGGCGGCTCCTTTGGCGCAGTGGTGCTGTGCTCCCTGTTCTGGAAGCGCTGCAACTGGCAGGGCGCACTGGCCGGTATGCTCTCCGGCGGCCTGATGGTCTTTGTATGGAAGTACATCATCAGCCCGCTGGGCGGCGTGTTTGGCATCTACGAGCTGCTGCCTGCCTTCCTGACTTCTCTGGTGGTGTGCGTGGTGGTCAGCCTGCTCACCCCGGCACCCTCGGCAGAGATCGAGGCAGAGTTCGACGCTGCAAAGTAAAAACGATGGGGAATGCCCTCCGCTGTGCTCTGGGCATAGCAGCGAAAAATGATAGATCCTTATGCAAAAGAGCAAAGCCGGCGGGCTTTGCTCTTTTGCTTTTTCACGGATGGGGACGGAGAGGGAAGTGACATTTAATTCAAAAGGATCAGCCATGCTTCGCAGCATGGAAGCAGAAATCCAAAACAGAAAAAGAACAGAAGATCCAGCACGAGCCGCATCAGACGGGTAAGAGGCGTGCCGAAAGACATGGCATGAATGATAAAAAGATTCACCTCACCCCAGCGCCGGTAGTAACCGGTTTGCTCAAAATTGTTCCAGAGCTCAAGAGATAGAAATTCAAATCCGGCAAACAATGGAAAAATGACCAGGGAGGATATCCAGCCGTCGGCCTGAAGCGAACCATCGCTGAGAGTCCGCCAGTGCACAGCTAATCTGCCTGGACAGGCAAAAATTCCCCACAGGGCAAGTGCAATGCTTAATGCAAGAAGAGCAGTACGCACAGAATGCCAGTCTACAGTGTGCTGGCGGCGCAGCATGGTGAAAAAATCTTCCAGAGGAACGGGAGGAGTGTCATCTTTTTGACGGGAGTCATGACAGTGCATTAGGTCAGCGAGGGTCAGGCCCAGCACATCGGCCAGCGGCTCCAGCGTGTTGATGTCTGGCAGCCCGATGCCGCGTTCCCAGCGGCTGACGGCTTTATCCGTAACGTGAAGCTGCTGAGCCAGTTCGGCCTGCGTCATGTTCCGCTCCCGGCGCACTTGTGCAAGGAATGCACCAAATTCTTTTGCATCCATTCTGCTCACATCCTTTTCCACAGGATAACACAGGAATGTGGAAAACACAACCGACGAAACGTTTACCTGCCGGTCTGCAGAACAAAAAGGACGTGCTCCCTTGCGGGAACACGTCCTTTTTTATCGCTTCAGTATCAGGCGGAGATCAGCTTACAGCTGGGGGCCGGCAGAGACCAGAGCCTTGCCGTGCTCGTTGCCCTCGTACTTCTTGAAGTTCTTGATGAATCGGCTTGCCAGATCCTTGGCCTTCTCTTCCCACTGGGAAGCGTCAGCATAGGTGTCGCGAGGATCCAGAATGCCGGTGTCCACGCCGTTCAGCACGGTGGGAACCTCGAAGTCGAAGTAGGGGATCTTCTTGGTGGGCACATTGTTGATGTCGCCGTTCAGGATGGCATCGATGATGCCGCGGGTATCCTTGATGGAGATGCGCTTGCCGGTGCCGTTCCAGCCGGTGTTGACCAGATAAGCCTTAGCGCCGCTCTTCTGCATCTTCTTGACCAGCTCCTCAGCATACTTGGTGGGGTGCAGCTCCAGGAAGGCCTGGCCGAAGCAGGCAGAGAAGGTGGGGGTGGGCTCGGTGATGCCGCGCTCGGTGCCTGCCAGCTTTGCAGTGAAGCCGGACAGGAAGTAGTACTGGGTCTGCTCGGGGCTCAGGATGGAGACCGGGGGCAGAACGCCGAATGCGTCAGCAGACAGGAAGATGACGTTCTTTGCAGCGGGTGCAGAAGAAATGGGGCGGACGATGTTCTTGATGTGGTTGATGGGGTAGGACACACGGGTGTTCTCGGTAACGCTCTTATCAGCGAAATCGATGTGGCCCTCAGCATCCAGAGAGACGTTCTCCAGCAGAGCGTTGCGCTTGATGGCGTTGTAGATATCGGGCTCGGAGTCCTTATCCAGGTTGATGACCTTTGCGTAGCAGCCGCCCTCGAAGTTGAACACGCCGTTGTCGTCCCAGCCGTGCTCGTCATCGCCGATCAGCAGACGCTTGGGATCGGTGGACAGGGTGGTCTTGCCGGTGCCGGACAGACCGAAGAAGATAGCGGTGTTCTCGCCGTTCAGGTCGGTGTTGGCAGAGCAGTGCATGGAAGCCATGCCCTTCAGCGGCAGGAAGTAGTTCATCATGGAGAACATGCCCTTCTTCATCTCGCCGCCGTACCAGGTGTTCACGATGACCTGCTCTTTGCTGGTGATGTTGAACACAACAGCAGTCTCAGAGTTCAGGCCCAGCTCCTTGTAGTTCTCAACCTTGGCCTTGGATGCGTTGTAGACAACGAAATCGGGCTCAAAGTTCTCCAGCTCCTCAGCGGTGGGCTTGATGAACATGTTGGTGACGAAGTGTGCCTGCCATGCAACTTCCATGACAAAGCGGATGGCCATGCGGGTATCCTTGTTGGCACCGCAGAATGCATCCACCACGTACAGGCGCTTGTTGGACAGCTCCTTCTGAGCGATGGCCTTCACAGCAGCCCATGCTTCCTGAGAAGCGGGGTGGTTGTCGTTCTTGTACTCGTCGGAAGTCCACCACACGGTGTCCTTGGAGTTCTCGTCCATAACGATGAACTTGTCCTTGGGAGAACGGCCGGTGTAGATGCCGGTCATAACGTTCACAGCACCCAGCTCGCTGACCTGGCCCTTTTCGTAGCCTTCCAGACCGGGCTTGGTCTCTTCCTCGAACAGCTGCTCGTAGGAGGGGTTGTACACGATCTCAGTCGTGCCGGTAATGCCATACTTGGTAAGATCCAACTTTGCCATATTCGCTATACCTCTACTTTCGTTTGATCCATACGTCCTGTATAGGGCACAGCGTTTCCCGGCGGGCCGGGCGCTGCGCAGAAGGCTTGCAGTTTGTAAATGCAAATTCTCCTGTATACCATTATACATAAAAGCCTTGCAAAATCAATAAATAAACCGTGCTATTTGCAGAAAAGAAACAAATTTCATTAAGAAATTTAACTGCCTGAAACAATTTCAGGAAACAAAAGCAGGGGGCGAAACCTGAAAAAATAAGGTGGAAAGGCAGAAAAACAATTTTTTGATAAAATTTTGACGAGCTGGGATGCATGAAAAACCCGTGCACAAAAGCAACCCTTCCCACAAAACGGCGCGGCAGGAAAGGGCAGAACCGTTCCACAGCCCGATTTGTGCAAAATTTACGAGATTTTGATGATTTTTATGGCAAAGAAGCTTTGCCTGTGGTATACTGGATCTGATAAAAAGACAGCTCCGCGCGTTCTGTGTGCTGCATATAAAAAGGAAAAAGATCATGAAGACCATTTACATCCTGCTCACCCGGTCGGGTACGCTGCTTTCAAACCTCGTTTACGCCGTTACCGGTGCAAATTATACCCACGCTTCGCTGGCTTTTGACGAAGACCTGAGCTGCCTGTACAGCTCTACCCGCAAAAACGGCTATACCATGTTTCCGGCAGGGCCCAGCAGGGAATACCTGAACCGGGGCGTGTTCCGTCTGCGGGAGAACGTGCCCTGCGCACTGTATGCGCTGGATGTGAGCGATGAAGCCTACACCCGTGCCCGCCGCCGTGCCGAGCACATGATGGCCCACGGCAGACTTTACCAGTTCAACGTTATCGGTCTTGCGCTCTGCGGGATGCATATCCGCTGGAAGCGCCGCCGGCACTATTTCTGCTCCCAGTTCGTCAGCGAGGTGCTGGAAAAGAGCGGTGCCATGGAGCTGCCCAAGCACAGCACCCTGATGCACCCGAACGACTACACCCGGCTGGAAGAGCTGCGGTGCGTATACAAGGGTACACTGGCCGGCCTGCCGCAGCGCCAGCAGATGGAATTTGACCAGAACGATACGGTGATCGGCGTATATCTGGGGCTGGCGCTGGGCCTGTTCCACACCGGCGCGGCCCGGGTGCGGGAGATTTTTTGAAAAAATTGAATTTTTGTGTTGACAAAGCAGGCGTGCTATGCTAAAATAGCCAAGTCGGGAGCGAACACCCGATGCAAAATGGACGTATGGCCCGTTGGTCAAGCGGTTAAGACAGAGGCCTCTCACGCCTTTAACATCGGTTCGATTCCGGTACGGGTCACCATTTTATAGTAGTAAAACGGTCATGTGCCGTTTTATATAGATGCCTCTTTAGCTCAGTCGGTTAGAGCACCTGACTGTTAATCAGGGTGTCGCCTGTTCGAGTCAGGCAAGAGGCGCCAGCAAAGCGATGGAAGTTTTCCATCGCTTTTTTCTTTTTCTCCGGTCGCTTTTGTTGACAGAAAATGCGAGGCGGGATATACTTAAAGCATGTTTTAGAATTGAAAATTTGTTGGTGGGCGGCTGCTTTTAAGGGCAGCATCCTCGCCCTCTCAGTCTCTAACGCGCCAGATTCCCCCTTTTGTCGCTGCGCGACATCTTCCCCCGGAGCGGGGGAAGTCTTTCCTCAAAGGGGGAGCCCTTGGTAAAACCGGAAAGTTTTCCGCATTGCCAAGGCCTCTCCCTTTGACAGACTCCCCCGGCCGGGGGAGGTGGCACGAAGTGCCAGAAGGGGAATAAGGTGGATTTGCGGAGCAAAGACGGAGAGGGCGAGCCGCCTTCCGGCAAAATAAAGGAGAACATCATGAAAAAGATCATTCTGACCGGCGACCGTCCCACCGGCCGCCTGCATGTGGGCCATTATGTCGGTTCCCTGAAGGAGCGGGTGCGCCTGCAGAACTCCGGCGAGTACGATGAGATCTACGTTATGATCGCCGATGCACAGGCCCTGACCGATAACGCCGACAACCCGGAAAAGGTGCGCCAGAACATCCTGCAGGTGGCGCTGGATTATCTGGCCTGCGGCATCGACCCCGCCAAGACCCATATTTTCATCCAGTCCATGGTGCCGGAATTGACTGAGCTGAGCTTCTACTATATGAACCTCGTCACCGTGAGCCGCCTGCAGCGCAACCCCACCGTCAAGAGCGAGATCCATATGCGCAACTTTGAGACCAGCATCCCGGTGGGCTTCTTCTGCTACCCCATCAGTCAGGCTGCGGATATCACCGCTTTCCACGCCACCACCGTGCCTGCCGGTGAGGACCAGAAGCCCATGATCGAGCAGTGCTGCGAGATCGTGCGCAAATTCAACGCCGTTTACGGCGATACCCTGACCGAGCCGGAGATCGTGCTGCCCCAGAACGCCGCCTGCCTGCGTCTGCCCGGCACCGACGGCAAGGCCAAGATGAGCAAGAGCCTTGGCAACTGCATCTACCTGTCCGAGGAACCGGAGGACATCAAAAAGAAGGTCATGTCCATGTACACCGACCCCAACCACCTGCGTGTGCAGGACCCCGGCAAGGTGGAGGGCAACCCGGTGTTCATCTATCTGGACGCCTTCTGCCGTCCGGAGCACTTTGCAGAGTTCTGGCCGGAATACCAGAACCTCGACGAGGTGAAGGCGCACTACCAGCGCGGCGGTCTGGGCGACGTGAAGGTGAAAAAGTTCCTGAACAGCGTCATGCAGGCCGAGCTGGAGCCCATCCGCACCCGCCGCAAGGAGTGGGAGCAGCGCCTGCCCGAGGTGGTGGAGATCCTGAAGGAGGGCAGCGCCTACGCGGAAAAGACTGCCGCCGCCACGCTGGCCGAGGTGCGCAAGTCCATGCGGATCGATTACTTCGACAACGACAACCTGTTGAAATAAAATCTGTGAGAGTGTCCGGGATGCCGCAGGCGTTCCGGACACTCTTTTTATAGTTTACGAAAATTGCATAGAAAATGCGGTCAAACTGTGTTAAAATAGGGGCAATAAGTACAGAAAGCCCCCGCTCTGGGGGCGAGAGGAAAAAGGAAAATCACCATGCAAAAGACCATCTGGATCACTGGCGCAAGCTCCGGCATCGGGCAGGAGTTTGCACGCCGCTATGCAAAGCTGGGCTGCCGGCTCATCCTGACTGCCCGCCGCACCGACCGGCTGGAAGCGCTGGCCGCAAAACTGGGCACGCCCTGCCGCATCCTGCCTGCCGATCTTGCAAAGGAAGAGGACTGCCAGCGCCTTTTCAAGGAGCTGGAGGGGGAGACCATTGATATCTTTATCAACAACGCGGGCTTTGGCGTGTGCGGCAGCTATCTGGAGACCGACGATGCCCGGGAAGAGGAAATGATCCGGGTGAATGTGGAAGCCATGGCGCGGCTGTTCCGCTTTGCAGTGCGCAGGATGCACGCGGCAGGCGGCGGCACCATCCTGAACGTGGCATCCTCGGCGGGGCTGCTGCCCGGCGGACCCTATATGGCGGGCTACTATGCCAGCAAGGCCTATGTGGTCAGCCTGACCCGGGGTGTTGCCCGGGAGCTGCAGGAGCTGCACAGCCCGGTCTACGTGTGTGCGCTCTGCCCGGGGCCGGTGGATACCGAGTTCAACGACCGGGCAGGGGTGGTGTTTGCCCTCAAGGGCATCACGCCGGAGTTCTGCGTACAGGAAGCCATGCACGGCATGATGCACCGCAGGATCATCATCGTGCCCTCGGCCTTTATGCGGGCATGCACCACGGCGCAGAAGCTGCTGCCTGCCTCCTTGCTGATGCCCATTGTGGCACGGCAGCAGAAAAAGAAGCTGGGATGATATTCTGGATGGCTTAATATGGCTCTTGTCAACAAGCCCAAATTTTTCCGCCGAAATTGTGCGCACTGCTAATGACTGAAACCGTGTATACAAGAAAAAACCGGTTTTTTGCAGCTTTGCACGACTTTTCACGAAAAAATTTCCCGGAAAATTAAAAATACAGCAAAAATGCAGAAGAAAATGCCTTGACAGAGCCCAAAAAGAATGTTACCCTGTATACAAGAAGGACGCTAAAATCGAGAGTTCGGCTTTTTGAGCGTCCTGCAGAGCAAAAACGGGGCTTCCCCGCAAAGGAACAATTTGATTGGAGGACTCTATTATGGCACAGTGCACTCCCAAATCTTTTGATCTGACCGGCAAGGTCGCGCTGATCACCGGCGCATCCTACGGCATTGGCATGGCAATTGCAAAGGCAATGGCAGCCAATGGCGCTACCATCGTGTTCAACGACATCAAGCAGGAGCTGGTGGATAAGGGCATCGCTGCTTACGCAGAAGCAGGCATCAAGGCTCACGGCTACGTCTGCGACGTGACCGATGAGGATGCCGTCAACGCCATGGTGGCAAAGATCACCGAGGAAGTTGGCCACATCAACATTCTGGTCAACAACGCCGGTATCATCAAGCGCATCCCCATGACCGAGATGAGCGCTGCACAGTTCCGTCAGGTCATCGATGTTGACCTGAACGCTCCCTTCATCGTGGCAAAGGCCATCATCCCCGACATGATCGCACAGGGCGGCGGCAAGATCATCAACATCTGCTCCATGATGAGCGAGCTGGGCCGTGAGACCGTCTCCGCCTACGCTGCAGCCAAGGGCGGCCTGAAGATGCTCACCAAGAACATCGCTTCCGAGTACGGCGCATACAACATCCAGTGCAACGGCATTGGACCCGGCTACATCGCTACTCCGCAGACCGCACCTCTGCGCGAGATCCAGCCCGACGGCAGCCGTCATCCCTTCGACCAGTTCATTGTTGCCAAGACCCCCGCAGGCCGCTGGGGCGAGGCAGAGGATCTGGGCGGACCTGCTGTCTTCCTGGCATCCGAGGCTTCTGACTTTGTCAATGGCCTGATCCTGTACGTCGATGGCGGCATTCTGGCTTACATCGGCAAGCAGCCCCAGTAATGGCTGAGGATCTCCCAAAGGACTGAGCACGGCGGCAGCCGGGCAGGCTTTGCCTGCTGGCTGCCGCTTTTTGTATTTGTATGGGAAAGGATGTTGTGTTATAATGGAAAAACAGCATAAAGACGCAGTATGGGTGCCCCATGCCGAGATCGAGCCGGAGGTATGCGGCAAGGGCGTAAAGCGCCGCATTCTGGCCTACAGCAAGGATGCGATGTGCGTGGAAAATACCTTTGAGACCGGCGGTGTGGGTGCCATGCACTGCCACCCGCACACGCAGGTCACCTACATCGTTTCCGGCCGCTACCGCTTTACCATCGGCGACGAGACCCGCGAGGTGGGCCCCGGCGACACCCTGCTCAAGCAGGACGGCGTGATGCACGGCTGTGTGTGTCTGGAAGGCGGCGTGATGCTGGACTTCTTTACCCCCATGCGGGAGGACTTTGTATAACACCTGCATCTGCAGGGAAGAAAAATAAGAAGGAGAATCATAAACCCATGAAAATTGCACTCATCAACGAGAACAGTCAGGCCGCAAAGAACGGCATCATTGAAACTGCCCTGAAAAAGGTAGTGGAACCCATGGGCCACGAGGTGGTCAACTACGGCATGTACGCCGCCGATGACGCCGCCCAGCTAACCTATGTGCAGTGCGGCATTCTGGCTGCCATCCTGCTGAACAGCGGCGCAGCCGATTACGTCATCACCGGCTGCGGCACCGGCGAGGGTGCCATGCTGGCCCTGAACAGCTTCCCCGGCGTGATCTGCGGACATGTGGAGGACCCTGTGGATGCCTACACCTTTGCCCACGTGAACGACGGCAACGCCGTTGCCATGCCGTTTGCCAAGGGCTTCGGCTGGGGCGGTGAGCTGAACCTTGAGTACTGCTTCGAGAAACTGTTCGGCTTCGGCCACGGTCAGGGCTACCCCAAGGAGCGCGTGGAGCCTGAGCAGCGCAACAAGAAGATCTTGGACGGCGTGCGTGCCGCTACCTTCAAGCCGCTGATCGAGTGCCTGAAGAGCATCGATCAGGACCTGCTGAAGGGCGCTGTGGCCGGTGCAAAGTTCAGCGAGCTGTTCTTCGCCTCCTGCAAGGACGAGGAGCTGGCAGCATACGTCAAGACGCTGCTGTAAGAGGATGCTGCTATGGGCTGGCTTTATCATCTGAACGCAGGCATTACCCATGGACTGGAAGGCTTTCTGGAGACCGCAGTGCCCATGATCGCGGGCCTTGCCGAAGTGATCGGTCTGTTCATCATCGTCACCAGTCTTATCAAGGCCACCTACCACTATGTGCAGGCGACCTTCTTCCATGACCACCATGATTTCCACCACGAGATGAGCAGCGGCCTGACCACGGCGCTGGAATTCCTGATGTCGGCGGAGATCGCAAAGACCTTCCTTTTGCAGAATCTGGAGTCGGTGGTGCCGTTGGCTGCCACCTTTGCACTGCGCGCCATGATGAGCTTGATGCTGCACTGGGAAATGCAGGGCGGACACCGCTCCGGCCGCAAAAAAGCGGAAAACGACACAGAAGCGGAGAAGAATGACTAGTGCGCAGCTGAAAACAGAGTTTTGCCAAACTTTTGCCGTGATAACTTTCTTTGCGTTGTGAAAAACGTAAAACCTTGACATGAGCCCTTGACACTTTTGCACAAAGGGACTATACTCTTGCCATCGAAAGCAAAGGCGCTGACGGAAGAGATTCCGCCAGCGCCTTTTGTGTTTTCGGGGATATTGCCGCTCGGGGGAAGATAGAGGGTCTCCTGAGTGCAAATGAAGCGTTCCTGCGTGCGATCGGCACGGGGAACACCGCACACGCCAAAAGGTTCTGGTGGCCTTGCGGCATCACATTCGTGGGAGGTATGGAAAGTTATGTTCAGCTCCATCAACACCTGTTGGACGCTCGTGGGAGCGTTCCTCGTCTACTTCATGCAGGCGGGCTTCGCCTTGTGCGAAGCCGGTTTCACCCGTGCCAAGAACACCGGTAATATTCTGATGAAGAATATGATGGACTTCTGCATCGGCACCCCGTGCTACTGGATCATCGGCTTTGGCCTGATGTTCGGCGGCACCGGCGCACTGATCGGCGGCTTCGACCCGTTCATTCAGGGCGATTACAGCCATCTGGGTCTGGATATCCCGCTGTGGGTCTACATCGTGTTCCAGACCGTGTTCTGCGCAACGGCTGCCACCATCGTTTCCGGCTCCATGGCCGAGCGCACCAACTTCAAGGCTTACTGCGTTTATTCTGCTGCGATCTCGCTGGTGGTCTACCCCATCTGCGGCCACTGGATGTGGGGCGGCGGCTGGCTGCAGAGCATGGGCTTTCATGACTTTGCAGGCTCTGCAGCAGTCCACAATGTGGGCGGTGTCATCGCTCTGCTGGGCGCATGGATGCTGGGTCCCCGCATCGGCAAGTACGACAAGAACGGCAAGCCTCACGCCATTCCCGGCCACAACCTGACCGCTGGTGCTCTGGGCGTGTTCATCCTGTGGTTCTGCTGGTTCGGCTTTAACGGCGGTTCTTCTCTGAGCCTTGCCACCGACGAGGCCATGACCATGACCGGTCTGGTCTGCTTCAATACCAACCTTGCTGCAGCCGTTGCCACCTGTGTGACCATGATTTTTACATGGCTGCGCTACGGCAAGCCCGATGTCTCCATGACCCTGAACGGTTCTCTGGCCGGTCTGGTGGCGATCACTGCAGGCTGCGATACCGTTTCTCCGTTCGGCGCATTCTTCATCGGTTTTGTGGCCGGCTTGCTCGTTGTTCTGAGCGTTGAGTTCTTCGATAACATCGCCAAGGTGGATGACCCTGTTGGTGCAGTTTCCGTCCACTTTGCAAACGGCGTGTGGGGCACTATTGCGGTGGGCCTGTTCTCCACCGGTGCCAACACCGAGCACGCAGGTCTCTTCTACGGCGGCGGTCTGGCACAGCTGGGCACCCAGCTGCTGGGCCTCGTTACCGTTGACATCTACGTTGTCGTTGTGATGTTCATTATCTTCAAGCTCATCGATAAGTTCATCGGCCTGCGCGTTCCCGCAGAGGTGGAGATCGACGGTCTGGATATCCACGAGCATGGTCTGGCATCCGCTTACGCTGGTTTCTCCATCTCCGATGCAAACTCTGCTGCCATGGTGCCCAACGAGAACACCGACCTCGGCGAGGACGATGTGACCAAGGCCACCGACAAGCAGATCAGCGCTGCCGTTCCTGTGGTGCGCGAGCCTTCTCCCGTGATCCACGATGGCGTATACGACACCGGCATGCACAAGGTGTCCATCATTGCAAAGCTTTCCAAGTTCGATCAGCTCAAGACTGCCCTCAACGATCTGGGCGTTACCGGCATGACCGTCACGCAGGTGATGGGCTGCGGCATCCAGAAGGGCACTTCCGAGAAGTACCGCGGCGTGCCTGTGGATACCACCCTGCTGCCGAAGATCAAGGTGGAGGTGATCGTCTCCAAGATCAGCGTGGACGCTGTGGTGGAGGCCGCCAAGAAGGCACTGTACACCGGACACATCGGCGACGGCAAGATCTTTGTGTACAACGTGACCCGCGTGGTCAAGATCCGCACCGGCGAAGAGGACTTTGCCGCCCTGCAGGATGTGGAGTAAAGCTCCGATCCGAAATCTCTAATGGCAACCAGATCAAAGGCCCCGCTTCTGCGCACAAAGGAGCGGGGCCTTTGGCCTGCCAGAGCAAAAACAACAGCTGCCGTGTGTCGAAAATTGCACACGGCAGCTGTTTGTGTTATACTGGATGCGCTGCCCTTTCCCCAATCTGGCAACAGGGGGAGGTGAAGCGGATGCCTGCAATTTTAGTCGACTTTCTCGTGGCTGTTGCAGCACAGGTGACGGCATATTACCTGTGCAAGTGGCTTAACAACCACCATAAGGGCAAGTAAGCACAAAAGAACCCCCTTGGAGCGGCAACTCCGAGGGGGTTCGCTTTTGGTGAGCCGATGCAAGATTGCAATCTCAATCAACTTTCTCTACCCTTATTATATGCGGCTGCACAAAAAAGTCAACCCTGCGCGGAAAATTTTGATTTTCTGCATCTTTCACTTGATTTTTGACCCGGAGCGTGCTACAATCAGCGTAGTTTCATCCTGTAAAAGCGATGATGCGGACAAACTGAGTTCCAATCTCCATGATGCAGAGAGGGCTGCCCCGCAAGGGCGCTGCAAGCAGCCTGTCATGTGCCGGAGCTCTACCACCGCAGAGCGCAGAGGAGAACCTCTGCCGGGTGCGCCCGTTACAGCACAGCGAGTGGCGTGCAGAAAAGCACGCAATTCGGGTGGAACCGTGGAACGTTTCTGATTTTTTCAGGCGCTTCATCCCGTGAGTAAGTGTGCGGGATGAAGCGCTTTTTTGTTTTACTTTATCTGTCAAAGGAGCAAACATTATGAAGATCATCTATAAGGACGGTCATGTGGACGAGTGCCCGCAGGATCAGGAACTGCACGTTATCCGCCACACCGCAGCCCACATCATGGCGCAGGCCATCAAGCGCCTGTATCCGCAGGCTGACTTTGCTTTCGGCCCTGCCACCGAGAACGGCTTCTACTACGATGTCGATCTGGGCGACCAGAAGCTCAGCGACGAGGATCTGGCAAACATCGAAAAAGAGATGCGCAAGATCGTCAAGGAGAATTTGCCCATCAAGCCCTTCATCCTGCCCCGCGCCGAGGCCGTGAAGCTGATGGAAGAGCGCAAGGAGAACTACAAGATCGAGCACATGGCTGATCTGGCCGATGAGACCGAGTTCAGCTTCTTCCAGCAGGGCGAGTACGTGGATATGTGCATCGGACCCCACCTGACCTACACCAAGGCGCTGAAGGCCTTCAAGATCACCCAGCAGTCCGGCGCATACTGGAAGAACGACAAGGAAAACAAGATGCTCACCCGCATCAATGGCGTGGCCTTCCGCAATCAGGAAGAGCTGGATGCATGGGAGAAGGAGCAGCAGGAGGCTCGTGAGCGCGATCACCGCAAGATCGGCAAGGAAATGGGCCTGTTCATGACCGACGATCTGGTTGGCCGCGGCCTGCCCATGTTCCTGCCCGCAGGCTACACCGTCTGGCAGGAGCTGGAGAACTATATCAAGGAGAAGGAGCGTGCACGCGGCTACCTGCACGTTATGACTCCCTGCATCGGCACTGTGAACCTGTATAAGACCTCCGGTCACTGGGATCACTACCGTGAGAACATGTTCCCCGCCATGGAGATGGAGGGCGAGAGCTATGTTCTGCGCCCGATGAACTGCCCCCACCACATGATGATCTACGCAAATCGTCCCCATTCTTACCGTGACCTGCCCATGCGCATCGGTGAGATCGCCCACGATTTCCGTTACGAGTCCTCCGGCACCCTGAAGGGCATCGAGCGCGGCCGTCACTTCTGCCAGAACGATGCTCACCTGTTCTGCACCCCGGAGCAGATCAAGAGCGAGGTCGCAAACGTGTGCGACCTGATCTTTGAGGTGTACAAGGACTTCAACATTACCGATTACCGCTGCGTGCTGAGCCTGCGTGATCCTGCCGATAAGAAGAAGTACCACGACGATGATGCCATGTGGAACCATGCAGAGCAGGCCCTGCGCGAAGTGCTGACCGAGCTGGGCATCCACTTCACCGAGGAGATCGGCGAGGCTGCCTTCTACGGCCCCAAGCTGGACGTGAACGTCAAGCCCGCCGTGGGTGCCGAGTACACCCTGTCCACCTGCCAGCTGGACTTCTGCCTGCCCGCAAAGTTCCACCTGACCTACGTGGACAAGGACGGCACCGAAAAGACCCCCGTGGTGCTGCACCGCGCCATCCTGGGCTCTCTGGACCGCTTCATGGCTTACCTGATCGAAGAGACCAAGGGCAAGTTCCCCACCTGGCTGGCTCCCACGCAGGTCAAGGTGCTGCCCGTCTCCGAAAAGACGCTGGACTACGCCGAGGGCGTGACCGAAAAGCTGGTGGAAGCCGGTGTCCGTGTTGTGCTGGACGACGACAACCAGAAGATCGGCTACAAGATCCGCGAGGCACAGCAGGTGGACCGTGTGCCTTATATGCTGGTTCTGGGTGCCAAGGAAGCCGAGGCAGGCAACATCTCTGTGCGTGACCGCAAGGGCGAGACCACCACGATGGAGCTGGATGCATTCATCGCAAAGGTGACTGCCGAGATCCGCAACCGCAGCCTGTAAGCAGACACTGCAAAACACAAAGCGCCGCTTTCCCGGCAGGGGAGAGCGGCGCTTTTTTTGCTGCAGCGAAACGCCAAAGGCCGCTGCTCAAATGGAAACAGCGGCCTTTGGCGTTGGATGCTTTATAAAAAGGGGATCAGGCGTTTTCCTTCTGGACGCTCTTGACGGCCAGAGCTTTGGCGGGCTTCATCAACAGCACGCACACGCCGTTGAAGAGGATCGAACCCACGATGAAGGTGATGAAGAACTGGGGCAGGTGGGTGGCCAGAGCGGTGGTGTCGATGCAGGCCACAGTCAGGTAGGCAAAGCCCACGTTGTTCAGCACCTTGGGTGCGTAGGGGTGCAGGATGATGAGGATGAACAGCACCACGGCCAGCGGGATGAGGAAGCCGAAGAAGCCGCCCAGCACCGGGGTCAGGGCCGTGATGGAAAGCAGAGCGATCACAGTGAGGATCAGGCCTACAAGACCACCCAGCTCAACGGTGACGAAGCGATCCTTCACATCGCCTTCCAGCGTGAACATCATGATATTGCTCAGGAAGATCAGCCAGCTGTACTCCAGGCCGGTCACATGGATGATGGCATTGGCGATCAGGATCCACACCAGAAGCATCAGGCGGAAATACAGCAGAAAGCGCTTGGTAACGGCTTCATTCATGATAAAATACCTCTTTCTTGGTCGTATTGGAAAGCTTTGCTTTCACTAAAAGACGCTTTTTGACAGGTAAAACCTGCAATGATATCGCCATTATACAATATTTACATGGCAAAAACAATACTTTTGCAAGAATAAATTGCATATTTTGGAAATTTTGACTTGCAGAATGCCTCGGAGGGCGGCAACCTCGCCCTCTCCGTCATTGCTTGCGCAATGCCACCTCTCCCAAAGTGAGAGGCCTTGGCAATCCACGCAAAGTATGCGGTTCCGCCAGAGGCTCCCCCTTTGAGGAAAGACTTCCCCCGCGCCGGGACAGATTCTCCCCGGCCGGGGAGAAATGTCACCATAGGTGACAAAGAGGGGAACGGATGTCGTGCAGCGACAAAAGGGGGAATCTGGCGCGTTAGCGCCTGAGAGGGCGAGCACGGTAAAAATAAGCTGGAATAATGGCACAGCGGAGCCATTTCAAATTGTTTTTCTGTCCAAAATGGAGTATAATGAGACAATAAATATTCTGCCGCAGTTGCGGCCTGAACAGGGGGAGGAACCTTATATGAACAAACCGGTACTGGTGGTCATGGCGGCTGGCATGGGCAGCCGCTACGGCGGCATGAAGCAGATCGACCCGGTGGGGCCGAACGGTCAGGTGATCGTGGATTATTCCCTTTACGATGCCCGCCGCGCAGGCTTTGAGACGGTGATCTTTGTTATCAAGCATGAGATCGAGGATGCTTTCAAGGCAGCGATCGGCGAGCGTGTATCCAAGGCCATGAACGTGAAATATGCCTTCCAGCAGCTGGATGAGCTGCCCGCAGGCTTTGCCGTGCCGGAGGGCCGTGTCAAGCCCTGGGGCACCTGCCACGCCGTTCTGGCTGCAAAGGACCTCATCGACGGCCCGTTTGCAGTCATCAATGCCGATGATTATTACGGCCCGGAGGCCTTCCGGGTGATGTATGATTACCTATCCACCCACGAGGACGGAAGCTATTACGATTACTGCATGGTAAGCTACCTGCTCCGGAACACTGTCTCCGAGAATGGCAGCGTGGCCCGCGGCGTATGCGTGACCGAACCCGACGGCACCCTGCACAGTGTGACCGAACGCACCCGCATTGAAACGTACGAAAACGGCGTACACTTCACCGAGGACGGCGGCGCAAGCTGGACCGACCTGCCCGGCGATACCCCGGTGAGTATGAACCTGTGGGGCTTTGGCAAAAGCTTTCTGGACGAAGCCGAGCAGCGCTTTGCGGGCTGGCTGACCGAAAATCTGCCTAAAAACCCGCTCAAGTGTGAGTATTTCCTGCCGCTGGTGGTCACGGAGCTGATCGAAGAGGGCAAGGCAAAAATTCAGGTGCTGCGCAGCACGGATAAATGGTACGGCGTTACCTACCGTGAGGACAAGCCGCTGGTGGTGGAAGCCATCGCCCGCAAAACGGCAGGGGGCCAGTACCCGGAGAATTTGTGGGCATAAACTAAAAAAGAGACGGCTGATCGTTCAAATCGGCCGTCTCTTTTTCTTTAGTCACTTATTTCGTCTGGGGGGGGGGTAAGAGCTGCATCCTCACAGGAGAAGATCCAGATGGTCTCATCAATGTGCGTTCCGCTCTTGGAATAGGGTGTCACCTTGACGCAGAAGGTGGTGCCGTCGGTCTTTTTATAGGTGCGCTCCACGATGTCACCGGTCAGGACCTTGCTGCGGATATAGTTGTAATCCAGCAGGTCTGCCAGACTCTCGCGGCAGGCGGGTTCCACCAGCGTATCACGGTACTGCTGCAGAACGGCGATATAAGAGCCGCCGGAGACATCCAGAATTTTCTGGAAATAGTCCGGGACGATCACGCCGCGCATACGGTCGGTCTTCAGATCCACAACGAACACGCTCTGGTACTTGGGGGCAAGGACCCGCAGGAAATGCTCGGCATCCCGCTTTTCGGTCAGGGTCTGCTCCAGCTTCTCGTTCAGGCCCCGCAGCTGGCGCTCCTGGCCGTTGCGGGCATAATAGGCCTGCTTGTCCTGCCGCATGGCAGCTTCGGCCTGATTCATGGCATCGTCCAGCCGGTGCAGGTCGTTGGTGTTCTGGATGCCCACCGAGATCTCGTACTCCTTCTCGCGCAGGAAAGCACGCATCCTGTCCACAGACACCCACACACTGTAGGGCGGCTGGTTCGGGGTGAGGATCACGAATTCGTCACCGCCGATGCGGTAGATGCGGCTGGAAGCAAAGAACTTGCGGGCCGCATTGGAAATGCAGCAGAGCATGGCATCGCCGCTGCGGTGGCCCAGATGGTTATTGATCTCGTGCAGGCCCACCACGTCGATGTAGGTGCACACCATGGAGTCGTATTCGCTGGACTGCAGCGTCCGCAGATCGGTCTCAAAGAGGCTGCGGTTCAGCAGGCCGGTCAGGGTGTCGTGGCTGTAGGAGAAGTCCAGCTCCTCGCTGAGATGGTCGGCCTGTGCATCCTCACGCACCACCACGGTGGCCCAGGGGTTCTGGGCGCAGCAGTTGCGGCAGGGCAGAAATTCCATGGTGATCCACACGAACTGACCGGACACGTTTTTGCGGAAGCGGTAGGCCTCCGGCTGCTGGGTGCTGAAAACAGCGGAGCGCAGGGTCTCCAGATCGGTCTGGTCGGTGAACATCTCCGCGTCGTCCGGGTGGATCACCTTATTCGTCACCATGCGCTCACAGTAAGCGGCAAAGTCCTCCTCAGTGTCCGAACCCGCACCGGGCAGGCGCGGGTCCCGCTTGATGACCCGGTATTCGCCGGTGGAAAGATTCAGCAGGGAAAGCTCCAGCACATTGTCCGCAAAGATCTGGTAGGCCTGCAGCGCCAGTGCGGTCTGCTCGCTGTTGGAGATGGGGACCCGGCGGTCACGGCGCATCAGGTCGCGGCGCATATCCCAGTAATCCTCGCTGTTGGGCTGGGCCAGCAGGGCCTCGGCGTTCTCCACCGGCATGGGCTTGTAGAAATAATAGCCCTGCGTATACAGGCAGTCGGCGGCCTGCAGCATGGAGACCTGCTCCGGCGTTTCCACGCCTTCGGCGATGATGGGCAGATTCAGGCGGTGGGCCATATCCACCACCGATTCCACGATCTGCACGCCCTTGCTGCGGTTTTGCTGGTTCATGTCGATGAGCTTCATGTCCAGCTTGATGGCATCCACGTTGGTGTCCTTGAGCATATTCAGCGAAGAATAGCCGCTACCAAAGTCGTCCATCATCACAGAGAAACCTTTGCGGTGCAGGCCCTGGATGGTGTTTTCCATCAGAGAAGCGTTTTCGGCCAGCATGGTCTCGGTGATCTCGGCCAGCAGGAGCTTGGGCTCCAGCTGATACTTTTCCACAAGGTTGGAGAAGATCTGCGGCACATCCAGATTGACGATATCCACCACAGAAACGTTCACAGATACAGGCACAAGATTGCTGCCGCTCTCCTGCCACTTGTGCAGGGTCTTGCAGACAGACTCCCAGATGTACTGATCCAGCTGGGTCACAAGGCCGGTGCTTTCCAGCAGGGGCATGAACTCGGCCGGGGGCACGCAGCCGCGGGTGGGATGGTTCCAGCGCACCAGTGCTTCCATGCCCACGATGGCGCGGGTCATGCTGTTGCACTTGGGCTGCAGAAAGAAGCAGAACTCGTGATTTTTCAGGGCGAGCTCCAGCTCGCTCAGCAGCTGACGCTGCTTCTTGAGACGGCTGAGCATGGCCGGAGTAAAGCGGTGCATCCCGCCTACGGCCGGGCTGGGGTCTACCGATGCGATCTGTGCATAGCTGCACAGGGTTTGTGCGTCAGCATCTGGATGCTCGGCCACAGGGCACACACCAAAAGACAAGAAGGAGGTAACGCCCTGCCTGTAGTCGTTCACGCAGGTCTGCAGATGGCTGATGATGGCCAGCTGCTGTTCTTTGTCATCCGGCAGGCAGAGCACAAAATCGTCGCTGCCGAGGTAGCCCACCGGAGAACCGGTCGCCTTGCTGTGCTCCAGCAGAAGGGCTGTAAGAGACAGCAGCAGGCTGTGCGCCTGCTGAGAACCGTACAGCTCAGTATACAGTTTAAAATGCTCGATATCGATGGCGGCAACACACCAGTTCTCGCCTTTGTGCTGCGCCAGAAACTCCTGCAGCTGCTGCAGGAAGTCGTCTTTGCGAGCGATCTGTGCAAGTGCATCGGGTTGCGGTGCGCCGACATTTTCATTCAACTTCAGTTCTTCGAACATGATAAATCCCTCGCTGTTGGATGTTTTCGACAAAATGTGGCATTCTATAAAACAGTATAGCACGATTTTAAACCTTTGAAAATAGATATTTAAAACTTTGCGGCAAAAAAGAACGGAACGCTGGACGGGTCCGGAAGGCGGGGCATAAAAAGACCGCTGCATTCCTGTGCAGCGGTCTTTTGGGCAGCGGTCTCAGGCATCCTTGCGGGTGTCGGAGCCGTTTTTCTTCGGTTCTTCTTCAGGGCTTTCCCGGCGGGCAAGACCAAGGCGCAGGGCCTTGAGGGTGGTCTTTTTTACGCCATGCTTCAGGCCGGGGAAGGCGCGCAGCATACGGCGCGGGCCAACGATGCGGGGGGTGCGCAGCAGCTGGGCCTGCATTTCATCGCTGCGGGCCTGCAGCTCCTCGGCCAGCTGTTCCAGACGCAGCAGCTCGGCAGCGCGCTCTATCGTGCCCTTGGCGGCCAGCTGTGCAGCCTTGGCGGCTTCGGCCGTGTTGAGCTTGGCGATCTCGGAAGCATGCTTTGCCGCCTCGCGGGCCTCAGCGGTCTTGGCACGGACGGCGGCCAGCGTTTCACGCAGGGCACGCTTTTCCGGTGCGGCTTCGCGGGCCTCGGCGGCGGCAAGCTTGAACTGCAGGCGCTGCTCGTCCAGCTTCTGGTCGGCGTTCAGGGTGGTGGTGCCCAGCAGCTGGGTCATGGCATCGCTGACGGCATGGATACTGTCGGCCAGCTGCTCCATGGCATCCAGCGTCTTGGCCAGACCGGAGGCGGCAAAGGCCGTAACGACTACGTCTGCCGCGTAGACTGCATAGAGCACACACATAACGACAAAGCCCACAAAGGGCGGGACCATATCCACAAGACCGGCGACGACCGGGTGGACGATGCGCATGACCACCAGCGTGCCCACGCCCCACAGCAGGCTGAATTCCAGACAGATATAGCCGCCAATGTTGAAGGGAAAGTCGCTGTAGTCCCACCAGCGGGTGTGATAGAGCTTATACAGTGCCCAGCCGCCTACCAGTTCCAGCGCACTGGGCAGGATGACACCGCCGATGTACAGCAGCAGGACGCTGCCCTGCAGAGGGGTCAGGGCGAACAGCACGATGACCATGCCGAAGCCGTAAATGGGGCACACCGGGCCGTTGAGAAAGCCGCGGTTCACCAGCTGACCGGTGGTGGCGGCGGCAAAGATGACCTCCAGACACCAGCCGGTGCAGGAATAAATGAGGAAGAAGGCCAGCACATGATACAGCGAAAAGCCGCATACTGTGGTGGTCGTGAGAAAGTTGAGCATAAAACACCTCCTGTGAGAATCATGCTGCTGTGCAGGTCAGTTCTGTTTTTGTACGATCTTGTATTCATCGCCCGGCTCAAAGAACGGGCAGGCGGCTGTGCTGCGGGAAAGATAGCGGGCCATCTCGTCCTCGTCCAGACAGCCGCCCTGAGCACAGTACCAGCTGCCATACTCATCCTGCACATTGTTCAGGCAGATCTCGCAGGGGTCATTCATTGCCTTCGCCTTCCTGTGCAGCCTTGGCAGCAGCCTCGGCCTCGGCCGCTTCGCGGGCCTGACGCTTGAGGATCTTCGGCTCGATCCAGGTCACGCTGGCAGGGTCCGGGTCCTTGCGGGCGATCAGGGCCTTGATCTTGATGCCCATTTCGGTGAACATGCCCTCGTGTTCGGTGCGGATGTTCCACTCCGGCTCGTTCTCATGGAGGTCAAAGGTCATCCACTCGATGTCGTAGCCGGAAGCGGGGAAATATTCCAGACTGTCGCGGAACAGATCATCGTCGTCGGTCTTGAAGTAGATCTCGCCGCCGTCCTTGAGGAACTCGCGGTAGTTGATGAGCTGGCGCGGATAGGTGAGGCGGTGCTTGTGGGAAGAGCCGTTCTTGCTCCACGGGTTGCAGAAGTTGATGTAGATGCGGCTGACCGTATCCTCGGCGGTAATGACCCCCTTGATGCGCTCGATGTCGGTGCTCATGATCTTCACGTTGTCGATGGGGCGGCCTGCAGCCTGATAGGCGGCTTCGATCTTGCGCTTGGCGAGGATGAGCACCTTATCGGTGATATCGATGCCCAGATAGTTGTTTTCCGGGTGGGCACAGGCCAGCTGGGAGATGAAGCCGCCCTTGCCGCAGCCCAGTTCCAGCACAAAGGGCTGCTCCGGGCGGGCATACTGGGCGTGCCACTTGCCGCCCCAGATCAGCGGCTCGTGCACATGGAAGTCGGCTGCCATCAGCTCGTCGTGGGCATAGGGTTTGAAACGCATTCTCATAGTTTGTTGTTCTCCTTGATGTTGTGTGACTCCTTCAGCCGCCTTCGGCGGCAGCTCTCTCAGCGATGACGGAAGGAGTTATTTCGTCTTTTTCAAAAATTCCTCCACCTGTTCCGGTGCAGCGGCGCAGCTGCCCTGACAGATGCCGGGCTTGCCGCCGCCGCGTCCGTTCAGGGCGGCGTTCAGGGCTTTGGTCAGGGCGCGCACATCGCCGTCTGCCTGCGCGATGCAGTAGCCGGTGCCCTTTTCGGTGGGGGTCAGGGCGGCGCAGAGACCTTTGGTGGCTTCGGTCAGGCGCACCGCCAGCCGGTGCAGGCCGTCCGGGTCAAGGCCGGGCACTGTGCGGATGGCGTCCTCACCGGGGTTTGCCAGCTGGGCAAGTGCATCGAACAGCTGAGAACATACACCAAAGTGTGTAAACTTGAGCGCAGTATACTCATCGTAGACGCGATGCACCGCCACAGCGGTCTGGTCGGCCTTGGCCGAGAGCAGTGCCCCGATCTCTGCCTGCCGCTGGCGCATAGCCTGTGCAGCAAGCAATGCCCGCTGGCCGCACACCACGCTCAGCCGCACGCCGCCCTTGTAGTTTTCGGATGCCAGAATTTTGATCTGTCCCACCTGTCCGGTGGTGCGGGTGTGGGTGCCGCAGCAGGCGCAGACATCCGCACCGGGAATGGTCACGATGCGCACCTGCCCTTCGATCTCCTTTTTGGAGCGGTAGACAAGGGCGGCAAGCTCCTCCCGGGTGGGGTAGCTGACCAGCACCGGCACATCCTGCCACACGATGCGGTTGGCGGCAAACTCGGCTGCCTGCAGGCCCTCGGCAGAAATGGGCACGCTGGTGTCCATGCGCACAGCCTCGGAACCGATGTGGAAGCCCACGTTCTCGGCCCCGAACATCTGGTGCAGGATGCCGGAAAGGATGTGCTCACCGGTGTGCTGCTGCATTTTGTCAAAGCGCCATTCCCAGTCGATGCAGCCGGAAACGGCAGTGCCGGGAACAGCGCTTTCCGGCAGAGCGTCCACGCTGTGCCAGAGGATGCCGTCATGCTCGTGCACATCGGTCACATTCAGCGTGGCACCGTCCGGCAGGGTCAGGGTGCCCCGGTCGGCAGGCTGACCGCCGCCCTCCGGGTAGAACACCGTGCCGTCCAGCGCAATGCGCCCGCCGCCGGTCTTTTCGTCCGGCTCTGCGGCAAGGATGATGCTCTCGCACTGGGTGCGGAAAGCGTCCGGTTCAAAGTATTTTTCAGTGCGCTGCATGGCGCGGGTACCTCCTGTTCAGGGTGCAGTTTGACGATTTAAAATGGCCGCCGCAGGCTCTGGCCATATTCAGCGGAAAATTTATTTTTATTTTTGCAGAATTGGAACGACTGCGGTCGTTCGATTCTGCTTTTTCACGCAAGGGGCCGTAAAGGCCAACAACAAAAGAGTTTTTACTGTATCTGCCGGTTTCGGCCCTTCTGGTGAAAATGCGTTTGGAGCAGCCCGCGTTTGCGCAGCAATGAAAGCCCCGGTGGGGCTTTTAAGCGGCGAGCGGTCTGCGTCAGCAGATGGAGGGGCCTTGCCCCGACAAGTTCCGCAGGCCGCGACAAACGCGAAATAAAAAATCTGGATTCCGCTGAATATAGCCAGAGCGAAAGCGGAGACTATTTAAAATCGAAAAAGGGATACACATCCAGTTTAAAAATAAGTATACCACGTTTTTTGCCTGTGGAAAATAGTCTGCGGATATGTTATGATAAGAAACAACGATATTCCCATAAAATGTTAAAAATGAGGAAGGTAATAGCATGCGTGAAAGTGGAATCCTGATGCCGGTGTCCAGCCTGCCCGGCCCTTACGGTATTGGCTGCTTTGGCAAGGAAGCATTCAAGTTTGTGGATTTTCTGGCACAAGCGGGCCAGAAGATCTGGCAGATCCTGCCGCTCAGTCCCACCGGCTACGGTGACAGCCCCTATCAGAGCTGCTCGGCCTTTGCGGGCAACCCCTATTTTATCGACCTCGACGCTTTGAAGGAAGAAGGCCTGCTCACCGCCGCCCAGCTCAAGGCCGAAAAATGGGGCACAGACCCCAAAGAGGTGGACTACGGCACTTTGTATGTGAGCCGCTTTAAAGTCCTGCGCACCGCCTACGCCGCATGGCGCAAGCAGTGTGCTGGGCTGCACGGCTGCAGCTATTACTTCCCGGATGATTATTATGCCTTTACCCTCGCCAATGAGGAATGGCTGGACGACTACGCCCTGTACATGGCCCTGAAAGTGGCCAACGGCATGAAGAACTGGGTGGAGTGGGACAAGCTCTACCGCCTGCGCGACAAGAAGGCCCTTGCTGCCTTTGCCGCCGAAAACGAGGAAGAGATCGGGTTCTGGAAGTTCGTGCAGTACAAGTTTGCGGCCCAGTGGCAGGCGGTGAAGGCCTACGCCAACAAAAAGGACGTGCAGATTTTGGGCGACATCCCCATCTACGTCTCTGCCGACTCGGTGGATGCATGGGTGGGCGGCGCGCTGTTTGAGCTGGATGCCGACGGCGGCTTTGCCCGTGTGGCGGGCTGCCCGCCGGATTACTTCTCTGCCGACGGTCAGCTGTGGGGCAACCCGCTGTACAACTGGGCCTATCACAAAAAGACTGGCTACGCGTGGTGGGTGCGCCGGGTGCGCCACGCACTGGGCATCTACGACCTGCTGCGCATCGACCACTTCCGCGGCTTCGATACCTATTGGGCCATCCCGGCGGACAGCACCACCGCCCGCACCGGCAAGTGGGAGAACGGCCCCGGCATGGAGCTGTTCGATGCGCTGGAAGCTGCCCTTGGCAAGCTGCCCATCATTGCCGAGGATCTGGGCGAACTGTTCCCCAGCGTGCGAAAGCTGCTGGCCGACAGCACCTTCCCGGGCATGAAGGTGCTGCAGTTCGCCTTTGGCGGCGGGGACAACGAGTATCTGCCCCACAACCACGTCAAGAACAGCGTGGTGTATCCCGGCACCCACGATAACACCACCCTGACCGACTGGTGGGAGAACGGCGCTTCCGAAAAGGAAAAGGCTGCCGCTGCCGCTTACCTGCACCTGACCGGCGTAAAGCCCACCGCAAAGGAGCTGGCGGCCATCCGGACCGATGATGTCCGCATCGCTCTGCTGCGCGCAGCGCTGGGGTCGGTGGCTGACCGGGCCATCATCCCCATGTACGACTGGCTGGGTCTGGGTGCGGAAGCACACCTGAATACCCCCGGCAAGCTGGGCGGAAACTGGGCATGGCGCGCCGCTGACGGCTTTGCCACCAAGGCACTGGCCAAGACCATCCACGACGAGTGCAGTGTGTACTGCCGCGTATAAACAGAAGGCGAAGAGCGGCGGGAGCTTAGCAATTTGACGAAAATGTAAAAACTCCGGCAGAAAATTGTGCGTTTTGCTGGTAAAATCGGAAGCTGAATGGTATAATGTTGCTAAAGCGGCATTATGCCATTTTTCTTTACCTGATGCGTTCCCGGCATTTCCGGAAACAGGACGGGCGCGGGATGCATAATGCGGCAGATGGTTCCTGAACGTATGGGGAACAGGTGACTGCACGCGGGATACGGGAGCGCCGCGTGCGCAGATGATGGGGAAAATTACATGAAGAAAGAATGTACCGAGCAGGATCTACGGGAACTTGCGCGCTCAGCGCAGGCCGTATTTGAGGCAGTGACCCTGACCGAAGCACCGCTTTGTGACGGCTGGCAGGACGATGGCCTGCGGGTGGACTACGAGCTGCGCAATGGCCGTGTGGACTGTGTGCTGCACCGCAGAGTGGAAGCGGACGGCAAATGCTGGGAGCTGGAAATGTGCGCACCGCTGGCAGGCAATGTGCTGCCGGAAGAGCGCATGACACCCCGGGAGCGGGAACTGTGCCGCGAGGATATGAACCACGATTTCCTTACCGGCGTGTACAACCGCCGTTATCTGGAAACGGTGTTTGCCCAAAAGCTGGAACAGTGTGCAGCGCAGGGCCGCAAGGCGGCTGTGGCGCTGGTGAGCATCGACAACGGCCAGAAGCTGCGGGATACCTACGGCCAGCCTGTGATGGACCAGCTGCACTGCTTTGTGGGCAACCAGTGGAAAAAGAGCTTTGATACCCCTGCGGCCCGCGTGGTCTGCCGCCTGACCGGCAGCATCTTTGCGGTGGGCTGTCTGGATGCCGACGGCAAGCAGCTGGCAGAGGAAATGCAGAACCTGTATCGGCAGATGCCCCGGGAATGCATCACCACCACCGGCATGATGCGCCGGGTGCCCTTTACCCTGAGCTGCGGCGCAGCCGGGCTGGAGGAGGTCGCCGCAAAGAATTGGCAGGCGCTGTACGAGCTGTGCGATGCACGCCTGCGGGAGGCACAGAACGCCGGCGGCGATCAAATGCGTGCAGAATAAAACCAGTGTATAAAATCCCCCTTTTGGCGCAGACTAAGGCCAGAAGGGGGATTTTTTGTATGGAAAACCAGAAAAACGACAACCTGAACCTGCTGGAAGCCGTGGTGCAGAATACCGAGATGGGCAAGAACACCTTGGAACAGATCGTGCCGATGACCGACGATGTGCAGTTCAAGGCCGAGCTGCTGCGCCAGCGCAATGTGTACCACCAGCTCAATCAGGAAGCGCACACCGCCATCGAGGCCTGCGGCGGCACCGCGCAGGGTCAAAGCGCCATGGCAAAGCTGAACACCAAAATGGGCATCAGTATGAAGACCCTCACGGATAAGTCCACCCGCAATCTGGCCGAGATGCTCACGCAGGGCAGCGGCATGGGGGTGGTGGACTGCGTGAAGGCCCAGAAGGACTACCCCAATGCCGCGCCCGGCGCAAAGCGCCTTGCCCAAAGGCTGCAGGAGTTTCAGGAGGACAGCCGGGTAAAGCTGGAACAGTTCTTATAAGGCTGCGCTTCGGCGCATAAAAAAGCGCCCCCGCCCCGTCAGGTACAGCTGCCTGAGGGGCGGGGGCTTTGCCGCAATGGCGGCAGATCCTTTTACAGCGCTTCCACCATTGCTGCCACGATGCGGGTGGCGGTGGCTACATATTCCGCAATGCTGAACTTTTTCACCACCAGCACCTCGTGGCCGTCCTCGTCAGCGTTGTCGCTCATGGCGCGCAGGATGACGCAGGGCACACCGTTCTTGGCGGCGATCTGGCTCACAGCGGCACCTTCCATCTCCACGCAGTCGGGGGCGCATTTGGCTTCAATGGCAGCCTTGGTTTCACTGTCGCCCACAAACAGGTCGCCGGTGGCAATCTTGCCCACCAGAGCCTTCACACCCGCTTTGGCGCAGGCTTTTTCGGCGGCAGCGATCAGCTCCGGGTCGCCGGTGTATTCCTTGAGGAACGGCGGGTTCTGGCAGATCATGTCCAGCTGTGCGTCGTGGTACAGCACGGTCTTGCCGATGACCACATCGCCAATGCCGATCTTCGAGGTCATATTGCCTGCGATGCCGGAAAAGATGATCTTCTCCGCGCCGAATTTTGTGATGAGCACCTGCGTGGTGGCGGCGGCATTGGCCTTGCCCATGCCGGCACAGCACACCACCACCTGTTTGCCGGCCAGCGTGCCCTTGTGGTAATCCACGCCGCCGTAGGGCTCCACGGTGACATTCTCCAGCTTTGCACACAGCTGATCGACTTCATCGGGCATTGCGCCCATAATACCGAAAATCATAGGAAACCTCTTTTACGATTTTAAATGGCCGACGCGTGCGCTCTGGCCATAGATAGCAGAAATTTATTTTTAATTTTGTAAGTTCCAAAAGCCTGCGGGCTTTTGAAACTTACTTTTTCACGGGAAGGGGCGAAACCGGAAGTGACATCTTTGCCGAAAATCAGACGTTGAACAGGAACTCGATCACATCGCCATCGTTGACAACGTATTCCTTGCCCTCGGTGCGCTGCAGGCCCTTGGCCTTGACGGCGGCATAATCGAAGTTATTGGCTTCCAGATCGCTGTAGCCAATGACGCTGGCACGGATGAAGCCGCGCTCGAAATCGCTGTGGATCTTGCCGGCAGCCTGCGGTGCTTTGGTGCCCTTGCGGATGGTCCATGCGCGGCACTCCTTCTTGCCGTCGGTCAGGAAGGAGATCAGGCCCAGCAAATCATAGCTGGCAGTGATGAGGTTGTCCAGACCACTGGCTTCAATGCCCATTTCAGCCAGAAAAGCCTTCTTTTCCTCGGGAGAGTAGTCGGCGATATCCTCCTCGGTCTTGGCGCAGATGGGAATGTAGCGTGCGCCCTCTTCCTTGGCGCGTGCGGCCACCAGCGGGACATACTTGTTGTTTTCGATGCCCTCCATCAGGTCGTCCTCGCCCACGTTGCAGGCGTACAGCACCGGCTTAGCGCTCAGCAGGCCCATTTCATGCAGCACGGTCTGCTGCTCGGCATCGCCCTCGTCAAAATCGAAGCTGCGGGCAGGCTTGCCGGCGCTCAGGTGGTCGGCCAGCTGCTGCAGCCATGCGGCTTCGGCGGCAGCACCCTTGTTGTTGCCGCTCTTGGCGGCCTTTGCCATGCGGCCTGCGCGGTTCTGCACCACCTCAAGGTCGGACAGGATCAGCTCGTAGTCGATGGCATCGATGTCAGCAATGGGGTCCACGGCCTCAGCCTTGGAAACATCCTCCACCACATGGATGATGTTGTCATCGTCAAAGCAGCGCACTACATGCACAATGGCGTCGCACTCGCGGATGTGGCCCAGGAACTTGTTGCCAAGGCCTGCACCCTGGCTGGCACCCTTCACAAGGCCCGCGATATCCACAAACTCCACGATGGCAGGGGTCTTTTTGTTGGTCTGCCAGATCTCGGCCAGCTTGTCCAGACGCTTGTCTGGCACGGCTACAATGCCGCTGTTCGGCTCGATGGTGCAGAAGGGATAGTTTGCGGCTTCTGCGTTCTTGGTGGAGGTGATGGCATTGAACAGAGTGGACTTGCCGACGTTCGGCAGGCCGACGATACCTAATTTCATTTTTATGATTTCTCCTTTTATGATGTAGATGATAAACAACTATATTGAACGGATATAAGTTGCTTTTTGCGAGAACTGAATTTGGCGTTGGGTGGGAAAATTGGATTTACTCACCCTTTACTCACCCTTTTTGTGCTTCCTGTGCCTTTGCGAACTGCGCTACGGCCTTTTTCATGGAATCGTCTGTTACATGAACATAGCGGTTCATAGTGGTCGTGATACTGGCGTGACCCAGCAGCTTTTGCAGGACCTTGGGCTGCATTCCGCTCTCAATGGCGCGGGTAGCGTATGTATGGCGCAGAGCGTGCATACAAAATCGCTCAATCCCTGCATCGTCGCACAGCTTGTAGAGGTGAGTGTCATAGGAGCTGTTCTTGGCGGGCATTCCGGTGCGCCAGTTGATGAACACCAGATCACGCATGACCAATTTCCGCTTCTGACCAGTCTTACGATCCATAAAGGTCAGGACAGTGGACAGGTCTTTCGATTCCTTGCGGTATTCTCTGGTGTCATAGATTTCCCGCAGGATGTCGTAAGCGGTGTCGGTCAGAGGAATGGTGCGGTAGCTGGATTCCGTTTTCGGAGGGCCAGCACGCCACACGCCCTGCTTGTGACGATACTCCAAAGTTTTGTTGACGGTCAGAGTATGCTTTTCCCAATCGATAGCATCCCATGTCAGACCGATCATTTCACCAGTACGCAAGCCAGTTTCCAGAATCAGTGCGTACTGAGCATAGTTGTGGGAGCCTTTGGCAGCTTCCAGAAACCGTTTCTGCTCGTCTACAGTCAGAAAGTGGATATCATCAGGTGCACGAACGGGCTTTGTGTAGCGGACACCGTCCATTGGATGTTTGGCAATGAGGTCGTTCTCTCTGGCGCTTTTGAAGAACGTACCCATTGTCATATAGGTCTGCCGGATGGTTGAACCGGCGTAGTCGTCCTCCATGGCGTTCAAAATCCGCTGACAGTCGATCTGCTTGACATCGCGCAACAGCATAGAACCGATGAATGGCTGGATGTTGTGCTCGTATCGCTCACGATAATTCCGAACAGTGTTCGGAGCACGGTTGCCAACGACATCCTTGACCCATTGATTGAACCATGCGTCCACCGTCATATTGGGCGATGCCACAGTCCGACCTTCAGGGTGTAAGCGTAGATAGAGCTGTTCCTGTCGCCAATTTTTGGCTTCTGGAAGGGTCTTGAAGCAGCGTTCCTCACGCTCACCGTGATAATTTCGGCAACGGGCATAGTACAGACCGTCTTTTCGCTGACCAAGCCCTTTTCCGAGTTGTTTTCCTTTAAGATTTTTGCCCATGTTTGTGGCTCCTTTCGAGATAAAAAGAGCCCACACAACACATTTTATTGTATCATGCGGGCGTAGTTTATGCAAGCCCTTCAGCGGGCGTTATAGGGTATCAGATGGCGTATTGCTCGTTCAAAAACTCCTCAAACTTCTTCCGCTTGATGAGTTTCTTAGCCCCCACGAACACAACGAACTTGCACCCATCCTGCAAGGCAAGCTCGGAAATGCGGTTTTGCCCTACACCAAAATAGGCAGCAGCCTCTGGAATCGTCAACAGCCACTTTTCATTGAGCGGCACGAACAGGACGGACTTTTTGATGGATGTATCGGTGTTCGGAAAGGAAATCGGTTCCGAGTTAAGATCGGCTGCAAAATTGGAAGCAGCGGTGGACATGTTGATGTTGGTATGAGTGCTCATAGTGTTTTCCTCCTGAAATTAAAATTGAATGCGAAGCGGATTGCTTCATGATAAGCATATCTGCTTGAATTAGCGTACATTTTGCCTTATGGTGTGATAAGCGCTTGAAAGGAAATCTGCGCATCATCCTGTTGAATCAGTGAACTGAAATCCATGTTCGGGTAAGAAAAGGTTGCCGGTTGCACTTGTGCTGGTGGCCAAGAACAGTTATAATTACCATAATATGAGTTCATAGGAACGGATGTAAAAACGGCAGATCGAAGCAGCTGCATTTGCGGTGACTGACTTTGTTCTTGTGGAGCAGAAGATTCATCACGAAGATGCAGCGGTTCAATGGAATGCTCCGAAGGCGAATCCGGCAGCAGAGGACAGGCGTTCTCCGTTACGGTTTCCGGTTTGCTGGGAGCGGCTTCTTCATCGTCACAGTCATCAAAAGCGTCCAACGGCAGAAGAAGGTCAATCTGCGCTGGGGGCAGGATCGGTTCTGTATCGGAAGGTACCGGAATCGCCAGCGGGCCATTGGCAGGAACGACATCCTCTGGTGACTTACTATGGACGACCAGTGGCTTGGTAGTCGGCGTATCAGAATCACCTACATAAACTGAGCCGGAGACCATAAACTCACCGACTTGAAGCCCTTTAAGCGTGGAAACTAACTTGGCTTTATCTTTCGTGCTGAGCAAGCTGGCACACATACGAACCTCTTCATCAGCTGGCTGGAAACACATCATATACTTGCATTGCTGAAGCAAAATCCGTTGTTCAGGCTTGAACACACGAATGCTCTGGGCAACCAGCAGTGCGTACAGACCTTGTTTGCGGCCCTCACAGAGGATTCGCCCCAATGCGTTGGAAGAGCGTAGCGTATAGTTGCTTAACTCGTCCAGATACAAAAAGGTAGGCGGAAAATCCTCGCAGGTGGCTTCTCGTAACAGTGCTGCAAAAAGCACCTCTTCAACGATGTGTTGCGTAGATAACGAAAACGAGCTCAAATCCAGCAAGGTGATGCCGGGAGAAAACTCTATGTCACCATCCTCAAAAAGCTTTTGTGCAAATAGGGGTGCCAAGGCGTTTTCCAAACCGGGCGCAGAGCGTGAATGAGAACTCTTGATCTCCTGATGCAGGTATTCCAGCACTTCATTCGGAGCCGGTGAAGCACGAAGCACCTCTTTTAAAAGAGGCCGCAATAGCTGTTCTTGTGCATTCGACAGAGCGATAACGGATGTGATAGTGTCAGCGAAAGATGCAGCCGTATCCGCTGGATTATCTGATGCCCCGAACAAATGCAGCTTGAGTGGCTTTTGAGATACGTCCTGACGATGTACATACGGTTCTAGTTCTACTGGAAAAGACACAGCGTGCCGATGATCTATGGCTACGATCCGAACACCTGCCTCTAGCAGTTTCCTTGTGATATTGGAGGAAAGGGTGGTCTTGCCTGTTCCACTTTTTCCACAGATAAAAATGGAAACGTTCCCCTCCTTGAGTTTTTCGATGATTGTAACAGCCTTTTGGTAAGTAGAGCCTATTTTTAACCTCATGGTTCCGTCCCTCCTGTTTTAATCAGAATCTTCATATTCGGTCAAGCAACTGCGCTTCAAGGCCAGAAGGCGAGCATCTACATAGGTTCCGCTGTCAATACGAATCTTTTTGGCAATGCTGAACTCAGAGAGCAGATGCTCACTTTGCAAACGCGAAATAACATCGGGTGCACTATATCCCGGTGCATACTCATGGAGCAGAGACTTCAGCAAAGACCCTTTCAGAAGGAAAGCATCCTTTTTTTGGACGATGTCCCGGTCAGGGTCATAGCTGGAATCGACCTCTTCATAGCGTATAAAACGAATATCACCGGCTTCGCTTGCCGAAAAGAGTGCCTTGTGTAAAATTTCCTTTGCGTTGCAATCCAGCGAGCTGTCCCATTCGGATAAGCAATTATTGATGTATGCCTGACAGACCTCGTGTGTTGTTTGCGCTGAATCCGGCTGCTTAAGGAGTTTTAATGCCCAGCAAAGAACAGCGGATGAAACGCTTAGAAGCGCGATTTCATTCCGAAAGGCGCATTCTTCATCCAAGGAACCTAAAGCAGTTGTGTAGGATCGCTCAACGATGCGCTCAAAGGCATCTGGGTTGTGCTCAACAAGGGTACACAGCTTGCTAACAATTTCTGCCAGAGGCAGCGCGGCTGTATGGCTTTCCTCGTGAGGCAAGAACAGACAGTGCTTCTGCTGCAACTCAGTAATGCCGTTCGTAGATACGATAAGGCATAGCGGAAAACGAGGCTCTGTTTTAGTCCGCGTAATCAGCGTTGCAAAATTCGTTTTTGAACGATAGTCGCCAACGGTAGCTGTGAGCATCGGATCGTCACCGTAGACTGGTAACAAAGCTGCGATACTGTACTGACCAAGCATCTGATCAAATTGCTTCGGCTTGTTGTCAACCGTTAACCTTATATGAAGAGGGAAATCGTTGCCAGATATTGCAAAAAGGTATTTACCACCATTGAACTTGTCCGACATTCGTGTCTTGAGAACCGCCAAAATCTTTATTAGGACTAAGGGGATGGAGGTGCTTAGCAACGGGTCAGAGCAACAATCCTCTTTATAAGAAGTATAAATCCAGCGGTCGTCCAGATGAAACCAACCAATAGGCGGTATCAAGGCGGTTTGTTCAGTATCCAAGATGAAGCCTAAAAAACCAAAAAGTAAATCTAACTGCATCTTACTGTTCTCACTATAACAACAGCTTCCGCCAGCGGCGATAAACGCTTTATAGAATGCTTTAGCGGTGAATTTGTCTTTCTCAAATAACAGCCGGATTACAATACCGCGAGATCTTTTGAAAGATATCCCGATGAGATGTACTATTTTGCCATCAACGGCATACTCCTTGATTAAGATAGCGTGAAAGTCGTAACAGGTGGTGAGGCGTTTTTGGACACTATATTTATCGCCGGGATACCGAGTTTTACAGATTGCCGGACAACCACACTGGTCAACAAAGTATGAAACTGTGTCAAAGCGGTTAAAGGCTTTTTTGTACGCCTTTAGTTCCTCTTTTTCAGAAGAATTTACCCTTTGCAGGAGTAGCTTATCTTTCTGCTGGAACGGTTTGTCCTTTGCTTTCAAAAGAGATTGAACGGTTTCTTTGTCAAAAAACTGGTTGCCGCAGTCATCAAGAAAGCTGATGGCGGGAATCGATTCCTCTTGAACCAGAGGATAAGGATTTTTAGAAAATACGCGATAATTCGACATGCTCATGATTCTGAGCCCCTTTCATTTTGATGACATAAGCATATCGAAACTGTGCCTTGAAATCACTAGGAGAACTATCGAAAAAAATAAAAATATTTTGGATATAGTTTTACTTGAAAACGGATGAACATTGTGCAAGGGAGGAAATGCAAGATGCCTGACCGGATGAGCAATATTGTTTTGTTTGAAACGGAGGAAGAAGTAAAGGCGTATAAATCAGTACTTGAAAAGTGCTATGGAATGAATGTGGAAGTCTATGTAAGGTGCCTTCAAGAAAAATTTCCAAAACTGGAAGAATGTAGCATTGAAAGCCAATCAAGAGTCATTGTGATAAAAGCATTGACAACAGCATGGCTTGTTACAGGTATGCAGCGGACAATTGATCAAAAAAACTTAAGTCAGTGTGATGCGGAAAGAATGATTATGAGCAACACATTGGCGTGTGTTGCATTGTCAATAAAATATTTGTGCGCTCCCCAAATTGAGTTTGCTCAAGTTATCAGGGAAATACTAAAAAAAGATTTCGGCGGAGTGTCAAAAAATGAATCTGTAGAAGAATATGTAAAAAATTATAACGAGAATAGAGAGCGGCTTATAGGATCTATAGATAAAGACGCTTTGTTCTGTCCACCGATTTTATATGCGCCAAGCACAGATGAAATCAATGGTTTTGCATTATCAATTACACAAAAACTAGTTGAAAGAATAGGAATATATTTTCCCGAAGAAGTTGAAAAACAAAAAAGCAAAAAAACAGAAGATGAAAGTGATGTTGTTGAGTTTGCAGCAAAAATGAAAAGCTGGAGATCAGCACGGAAATCATATAAAGATGTACTAAGTACACAGTTGAATGGACTCTACAGAAAAATTATTGAGAATGCTTATAATGCTAAGAAACATAGAATGGAAGGAAGTTCTGTAAGTGAGAGGGTCGTAGCTTACTATGCGGAAGAATCTATATTTCGCTATGATACAATTTTGAATGCTTCAGAAAATTTATATAATGCTCTTTTGAATAAAGACTTTAGTTATCAAATGCTGGAAAAACCAGTTAAAAAGACGATTCAGAGACCGATAGCATTTTATATCCGAGAATTTGACCAGGTGGAGTTACTCGATTCAGAAGATACAGTATTGCAGTTTTGTGATTATATGCGGACTGTGATGTTCTTGATTATTGAGGGAATAAGCTGGTTGGAGACATATGATTCCAGAATAGAGTGTGCTACTAAGTTGATTTGTGATTATATTGATAGAAATTTTGAAAGACTTTTTGGAAAAGCATATGATAGTTTGGAAGGGAAAGGCGCACAAGACAATAAGGCTCATAAAATAAAAAAATGCCCATCGAATCGGGTGTACATATTGAATTTTATAATTGAATTGTATTCAGTGAATAATCGATACTACAAGAATGGCTGGGCGAACAGTTACGGGTGGTTTATCAAACAAATTGGATTGGATCTTGGGTATAAAAATTCAGAGTTGGAGATTGAGGATGAGTCGATGATGTTTTCGGAAAGAATGTATGGGATGAGATATGATCCAGAGAAAAGAAAAATAAAAAGATGGAATCCGAAAAGTGAAGAGGGAGAATGGCAAGATATCTCGGCAGAGGTGATAAATCAACTTGCAACCGAAATATATAAAGAGTGTTATTATGGCATGTATGGATCAGATAATGACAAGGAATTCATGTGTCGTAAAATATGGCGAAAAAACGTGAAGAACAATATATGCGGGGACTTAAAGTTCCTTGGGATTGACCTCGCACCGGAAGAACTAGAAAAATTAAATGATGAGAGCGATTATCCAGAAGGATATATTGAAGGTGTACTGTGGGCACAAAAGCAAATTGATGAGGGCGGTGTCTTTTATAGTGTCTTCGGATGAAGATTTGCTGAAGGAGGAAAGTTGATTTTGACTCAATTGACATAGTGCGATTAAGAGCATGTAATCAAAGGGGATTTTCGACATATTCAGAAAAAAATTAATTCAAAGTGCTCTAAAATTCCGGGCAGAGGCAAAATTTCAGAGCAAAATTTTTCTAATTGTCGAAAATGCTTCTGTTGAAAGTAAATAGGAGATAACGAAAGGGGCGATCACGCAAGTGGTCGCCCTTTCTCTGTATCTGGTATGATTTGACCTTCGGCAACATTATAGTAACTCACAAAAGGAGGATTTGCCGTTATGTTTGATTGCTACGACACTCTGATAACCCCAGAAGAAGTTGCCGATATGCTGGGATGTGGTATGAACACCACCTATAAGCTATTGAAGTCAGGAAAGATAAAGGCCATGAGAATCGGCCGATCCTGGAAGATCCCCAAGAGAGCAGTGCAGGAATATATTATACAAGAATCCCACCTGAAATCAGTTGGGTGGTAACATGAAAAAGCCCACATGGATGATGTTCCATGTGGGTTTTCTATTGCCTGAAAGTAGTGCTTGATGGAGTGATGTACATACGGGTAATCCAATGTTAATGCTAAATAATGTATAGAGCAGAAGGAAGGTGAAAGTTAATCTTTATTAATGACACTAACATTAGGATAAAGCGGCTGAATGGAGTAGTTGTAGTACAAACAGTCGCACAAGAGCAGCCGAATGTGTAGTGTATATACATTTGGCTATTCTTGCTAGGAGGGGGAGGCGGATGCCGTCATAAATAATATTTTATTCTATAAATTCTCATCTGTATTTTCAATGATATTAATTTATCTTTATGAAATATATGAATAGAAAGAAGGTGCTTATAATGGGAAATATCTTTAGTATACGATTGACAGATGAAGATAAAATTCATCTACAACAGAGAATGAATGAAACTGGTAAAAATGCCACAGAAGTATTTAAGAGTGCAATCTATTTTACTAAAATAGATGCAGACCTTGTTGATGAAATTATATCTAATATTGGATATTATGCGAGTGAAAAAGATCTGGAAGGGATAAAAGAGGAGGTTCATAGATATGTGTTATATCGAACTCAAAAATGATAAGTATGAAACTTCGGAGGACTTAAAACATTTATTGCAATATATTCTTAGATTAGATAAGACAGCAGAAGATAGTCAAAGAACGAATACTATAACAAATACCTTGGCAGGTTGTCAGCCAGCGATGATTCCCAATGAATATTTGTGTGATCCGAGTTCAGTTTATCATCTGATGCTTTTTGAAGTCAGGAGAAGACATAAAGGTATTCCGCAGTTTGCAAAACACCGCATTGTTTCCTTCGCAGCAACAGATTGTATTTTGCCACAGGATGTAGTATCTCTAGCAGAAAGAATAGCAAGTATCTATGCGAAGAACGGTTATATTACAGCCTATGGAATTCATGCGGATAGATTTAATGTACATATTCATTTTGCAGTTTGTGCAGTATCGTTTCAAACACAGAATATGTTTCATATTCAATGGAAATCTGAGTGGAAGATGCTTGTAACGGTAACAAATCAATGGAAATCTGAGTTTGACGAGATGCTTCAAAATAATATCCAAATGAGACAGTCAAGAGAAGCTGCATTGTATGGCGATGATATCGTTCGATACGGAAGCATTTCTCTGACAGCAAAAGGTCAAATGAATCAGAACAAAAAATCAAAGCGCAAATAAGAAGGGAGAATACAATGGATAAGTTTGATGAAAAAGTTATCGGCTACGAATCTACGAAAGAGATTCTGCGTCAGATTCTGGATATTCTAAAAAGACCGGAGGTTTATAAAAGAAAGGGCATTTCTATTCCAAGAGGGCTGCTGATGGAATCTGATCCTGGTCTTGGAAAAAGTCTGCTGGCATCTATCCTGATGGAGGAATCTGAACGAAAGCCCTTTGTTTTTCGTAAAACCAGTCAGGAAAACAGTTTTCTGGATGAATTAAGGGCTGTATTTGCTATGGCAAAGGAGGAAGTGCCTAGTATACTGCTCCTAGAAGATTTGAACCTCTATGTAGAATCCACCTCTCCCTATGCGCCGGAATGGGCTTGTCTGCAAGCCTGTATTGATGATGCAAAGGATACAGATCTTTTTGTGATTGCTACTACTAACGATACAAGGTATATGCCACCATCCCTGTTGAGACCGGGTAGATTTGATTATGTAATCTATCTGCAACCTCCGATTGGAGAGAATGCAGAGAACATTGTCAGCTACTATCTCAGGGATAAAGATTTGGCGGAGGATGTGCTGATTCCAGATATCGTCAAGGCTATGCCCAAGGTAAGCTGTGCTACACTGGAAACGGTAATGAACCTTGCTGCGCTGAATAGTGTCTATCAAGGTCATGAGCACATCCAGAAGGAAGATATCATAGAAGCTCTTCTTCAGGTGGTATATAAACTCCAAAAAACGGATAAGGAAACCGACTCCACAGAGTTGCAGAAGATTGCAGTACATGAAGCAGCCCATGCAGTGGTCGGAGAAGTTCTTCACCCCGGAAGCATTGGAATTGTCACGGTTCGCGGAAGCCAAGGTGTGATCGGTGGTATGGCAAATGGCTGTGCTACTTATGCACAAAATGAGGAGGAATTTCTGGATGAAGTGACCAAAACATTGGCAGGCAGAGCGGGTGTGTCTCTGATCTATGGTGTTATGGATATTCAGGCATCGGCCGATATAGAGCAAGCAGATAAGCTCATGGATATTTGGCAGTGTCACTTTGCAGGAGGTGGCTTCGTAGGAATTGAATCAGGGGATAACAGAATGTCCGAGCAGAGACTTTCTTATAATGAAGCCATCAAGTCAGCAAAACTGGAAGAACTTTACCGAAGAGCATATAAGATTCTTCATAATAATAAGTATTTTCTGCTTGCTGTGCAGCATGGTCTTCTGGAACATGAAACGCTTCTGAACAGTGACCTTACAAAAATTCGGGAATCTTGTATCTAAAACCTATTATTCAAAATGATAAAACGGTCAAGTCCTTCATGGGCTTGACCGTATTTTGCTGCGGAATAGTTGAATTTTATCTTATATAAGAAGCTACAAAAACATAGTCCGTGAGTGAGACGCGCGTGTCGAAAGTGAATTTTTGCAAGCGCCCCTGTAGCACACCCATTCTGAAAATGGGTGTGCCGTGAGAGGGTGCTCGCGGAAATTCGCTTTTGACACAAGCGGCTCACGAGCGGAAAAATTTATTCCGTTTCCTTTATATATAGGAAGGAACGCAGCATTTGAGAGACCGCAGTTCTTTGAGCAGGAGAGAGTTTAGCCCAGAGATCAAGAAGTTCCTTCTGGTCGGAGGTTAAGTAAACAGAGTCTTCCTCCTGAAAGAACTGGGAAAGCGAGATACCAAGGCCGGAGCAGATTTTCTCAAGAGAAGCTACATTGGGTTGAAGATTCCGTCTGCGCCATGTAGAAATGGTAGATTGTGTCAGGCCAGAATTTTCTGCGAGGGCATACTCAGACCAGCCACGGGAAAGGCGTTCCCGCTCAATACGGCCTAGGATATCAAATGTGGGCTTCTCTCGTTCCATGGTTTAGCCTCCTTGGATAAATCGTAGTGTGTACTTACGATTTTATTGTGATAAGGCTTGACCGATAATTGTATAAGTCGTATACTTTAAATAGCAAAAATCATATTACTGGCATCTAATTTGGGTGATATGATACAAGAAAGAAATCGATTCGATAAAATTTGTGGTAAAACATTCTGAAAAAATGATATGGTAGACACTCCCTGTCCATCTTCGTTGCTATAATGGGGCTGAACCGAAGAGGAGGACAAACCAATGGCAGCAGATACCTTAAAAACGACCCGTGTGCTGGAACTTTATCAGGATTTTCTTTCTGGCAAGCTTATCAACAAGCAGGAAGCAGCAGAGCAGTACTATGTGAACGTCCGCTCCATCCAGAGAGATATTGACAGCATCAGAGATTTTCTTTCAGAACAGTGCGCTAAGGAAGGCATTGTAAGAAAAATCGAGTACGACAAAAAGGAAAACGGATACCGTTTGGTCACACAGGAAATTGAGCAGCTTTCCAAAGGTGAAGTGTTGGCCCTATGTAAGATTCTGCTGGAAAGCCGTGCCTTCACCAGAGAACAGGTGGAAAAGCAACTGCAAATTATCCTGAACCTTTGTGTATCGCAGAGGGAAAAAGCAGACATTGAGTGGTTTATCAGTAATGAGCTGTTCAACTATCACGACCCGGCTCATGCAGCAGTTGACCCGGACAATCTGTGGATGGTGGCACAGGCCATCCGAAATCAGTCGGTGATGGAAATCGAGTATCAAAAGCTGAAAGACCACCAGATCGTAAAACGGACGGTTGAGCCGGTGGGGCTGATGTTCTCAGAGTATTATTTCTATCTCATGGGTATTATCACAGACAGCTCCACAAGAGAGGCTTTCCATAAAAAGAACGATCCTTATCCCACCATTTATCGGCTTGATAGAATCCATTCCGTCAGGGAAACAGGAGAAAAGTTCTCTGTTCCTTATAAAGACCGTTTCAAAGAGGGCGAGTACAAAAACCGTACTCAGTTCATGTTCGGCGGTGAGCCGCAGACAATCCACTTCAACTACTACGGCCCATCGGTGGAAGCTGTGCTGGACAAGTTCCCCATGGCAAAAGTTGTAGATGAAAAAGAGGGCGTGTGCTCCATTGAGGCAGAGGTGTTTGGCACCGGCGTAAAAATGTGGCTGCTCAGTCAGGGCGGCAAAGTCAAAGTGACTGCGCCGGAAACACTGGTGCAGGAGATGAAACAGGAACTTGAAAAGATGGACGATTGGTATTAAGGAGGCTGTCTTACGAACAAGGAGAGCGAATAAAACTAAACTGCGAAATGTACTGAAAGGAACACACTTAGAAATCAGGAGGTAAAAGAAAATGGCTAAAACTATCAAGTTCAATCTGATCTGTGACAACACACCGGTACGGACTATTGAAGACCTTCAGAACAATTTCTCCATTGAGGATGTGCTGGACTATTACCGCAATGGTCTGCTCTGCCGCTGGCTGAAGGTGCGTGGCTACGAAGAAGAGCTGAAAAAGGTGGAAGAAATCCGTTCGGAAGATTCCATGGGTATCATCAAGGAGCTGATTCAGATTTTTGAGATTCCCTGCGATCCGGCAGAAGTAGAAAAGAGCATTTACATCCTGAAATATAAGGTGGAAAGCGAGATCGAGAACGAGCAGTACAAACAGGAAAGTTATAAGGTAGAAGGCATCATTGAAGACTATCAGCAGGGATATCGGAGCCTGCTCAATACCATTTTCGAAAACCAAAATGATGCTGCGCAGATCAAGGCGGCTATTCAGGAGATCGTAGAGAAATACAAGTGGGTGCTGCAATATGATTACCGCAGGGTTTTAACGGAATTGACTGACCAGAAGATGCTTCTGGCTGTCATGTGCTTCCTGATGAATGAGCAGGCGCGTGAAGTTTGCTTTGCACCCGACCCGGAGAATCTGACCTTTCCGGCAGGCTCTGACAACTATGTGCTCTATGAAAAAATTAAAACAATGCTGGGACAAAAAGAAATTATGGAAACACTGGGTGACAACCTGAAATCCTTTTCTGGTGTTACGGACGGCTATTGGAAAGACCTGAAGCCGAAGGGACAGAAATACATGCTGCTCAGTATTGTAGACGGCGACTTTGCCCGTTCTGCTGGTGTGATCGGCGGAGATCTTGGCAGTGCTCAGATCAACGGAAAATTCCCCGTTGTAGACGGCATTGACTATAAGAGCAACTCTTCCATGCGCACCATGCTTTACATGGAGGTGTAAGGATGAAACGCAGTGCAGAAAATATCCTGGCTTCCTACATTGACGCGCTGCACCCAATCATTTACATTAATCACTTTGATTTCAAGGTGATCGATGCGGCAATTGCGCACGTTGGGCAGGGTGCAAAATATGTGGAGTTCAACAATGCGCTTGGACTTGTGGACTTTAAGACCAAAAGCCCCATGAAGGATTGCTCTCTGGAAGAATTTTTGAAGTTGACCATGGATGATGGGTTCGAGCAGCAGACCTTCCTTATTCTGAAGGATGTCCACCGGGAACTGGATAATCCCAAAGTAATTGCGTACATGAAGCGCATTGCGGAAAACAACCTCTATAACGAGAATTACAGTGCTACGATTTTTATTATCTCTGAAGTGACGGTCATTCCGCGTGAGCTGGAAAATTACATTACGATTTTTGATATCCCGCTGCCGACCATTGACGAAATTCGGGGCATTATTCGTGCGTTCATCACAGATATGGAAATTGAGGTGGATGCTGACACCATTGACGAAATTGCCCTTTCGTTCAAGGGACTGAACGAGTTCCAGATCCGGCAGATTCTGACGTTGGCGTATCAGGACGGTGGCTGTATCACACGAGGAGATAAGGCTCTGATCCTGAAGGAAAAGGAGCAGTTCATCAAGAAATCTGGCATGTTGGAGATCGTTAACTTCAGTGAAAGCATTGAGGACATCGGTGGTCTGGAAAATCTGAAAGACTGGCTGTACCGCAAGGCGTTTATCTTCCGGGAACTGGACAAGGCCATCAAGTTCGGTGTGGATGTGCCAAAAGGCATTATGATCATCGGTATGCCGGGCTGTGGTAAGAGCCTGACTGCCAAGGCAACGGCAAGTCTGTTTGAGATTCCGCTGGTGCGTCTGGACGTGGGACGGCTGCTGGGCAAGTATGTAGGTGAATCCGAAGAGAATATGCGGAACGCGCTCAAGCTTTCGGAGGCCATCAGCCCGTGTGTGCTCTGGATCGATGAAATTGAAAAAGCCTTTGCCGGTGTCGGCGGCGAGGGCGGCGGCAACGATGTGACTACACGGTTATTTGGTCAGTTCCTGACCTGGATGCAGGAAAAAGAGAATACGGTCTTTATTGTGGCGACCGCAAATGATATCTCCCGTCTGCCGCCGGAATTTCTGCGTAAAGGCCGCTTTGATGAGCTGTTTTTTGTGGATCTGCCCAATGGAACCGAGCGCCGGAAGATTTTGGAAATTCACTTGAAAAAGCGCAAAAAGTGGAATGAGAACATTGATTCCATTGCACTTATCAAAGAAACAGAAGGCTACAATGGCGCAGACCTGGAAGCTGTGGTCAAGGATACCATTGAACGTGCCTTTATCGAGGGCAGAACGACCATTACCACGGCCGATCTGATCCGCTCCATCAAGGACACTAAGTCCATTTCCTGCACGCTGAAAGATAAGATCGCCAGCATCCAGAAAACTGTGGAGAAGATCGATATCAAGCCTGCCAGCCTGGACGACAAGAAGGAAAAAGAACCGGACCCCTCACAGGCGTATGTGAAGGCTGCAAAAGCAAAAGCGGAGCCGAATCCCTGGCGGGCGTGTGCGGAGGCCGCAAAGGTAATAGCGGAACCGGGAGTAAGAACGGCTGCGAGCGTCACAAGCGCAAAGTGCGGGATCTATGCTAAAATGTTTGGAGAACTGACGAAAGAGCAGAAAGGGAAGCAGCAATGAAAACGGTTGTGCAGCCCTATGATGAAGAAGTGGATGTGACTGTTCTGGAAGTGGATATGCCGGAGCCGGAACTGCTGGAACAGAAAACCGGTTCACCGGAGGTCACACCGGAGGACTGGGAAAAGGTCAAGCCGATCTACACGGATTTTATGCAGAGCTATACCAGCCACCCGGAACAGCCGGTGGAGCAATGGCTGGGTGGAAAGCTGCAGGAATATCTGCCGGAGGAACCTTCGGAAGAGATCCATAAGATGACGGACGAGATCGTTACCACCCTGCACCGGAACGAAGCGATGCACCAGTCCCTGCAAGAAGCTGTTGCCAATGGCCGCAGCAGGGAGAGCTGGTTTGCCGCGCAGACCCAGAAATCAATTTCGGCAATGTCGGCGCAGGAAGCCTCGGTCTATTTGGCTGGGTTGGATAAGGCGCTGGATACAGCTAACGAGCAGCTTTACCACACCATCAACACCAAGGCCGGTGTGCCCAGCCAGAACCCGAATCTGGACGGGTATATTGCGGAACAGTACCATGCACAGACTTTTAACCTGAATGCCGAAGCAACAGGAAGCGAATATCGTGCTAAGGTGCTGGAACCGGATGGTGCTTACGGAAAAAATTCGGTGGATGTCGTCATTGTAGATGGCGAAGGCAAAATCGTCAAGCGGTATCAGTGCAAGTACGGGCAGGATTCCCACGCAACGGGGGAGATGTTTGAAAAAGGGGACTACCGTGGCCAAGGAAAACTGATCCCGGACGGACAGGAAATCGAAAAGAAATCGTCCAATGTCATTGAAGCGCCGGATGGAACCACCAGCAAGCCTCTGAGTAAGGAAAAAGCCAAGCAGATGCAGGAAGAGGCCCAGAGCGGCAATTGGAGTGAACTGAACTGGAACGAGTATCAGGTCAAGGATCTTGCCATGGGCATCGGCAAACAGGCGGGTGCAGCAGCACTGCAAGGGGCTGTGATCGGTGCAGGTATGACTGTGGCACAGAAGGTCTGGAACGGAGAAGAAATCGACGGGCAGGAAGTGGTGGAGGCTGCTCTGACCGGCGGTGCCGACTTTGGCGTAAAGGCAGCAACGGCAGGTGCGCTGAAAGTGGCTTCAGAAAAAGAGATTCTCTCCGTGATCCCGAAGGGCACGCCCGCAGGCACTTTTGCAAATATCGCATACGTTGCGGTGGAAAATGTAAAGGTGCTGGGCAAGGTTGCCACTGGGGAGCTTACCCTCCGGGAGGGTTTTGAAAAAATGCAGGAAACCACGGTGTCAACCGTGGCGGGCTTGGCCTCCATGAGCAAAGGTGCAGCGATAGGCGGCGCTGTCGGTTTGGCATTCGGTCCGGTCGGTGCAGCAGTTGGCGGTTTTGTCGGAGGAACCGTTGCCTATATGGCTGGCTCCAAAGTGGGTGAGCTTGCGGTAAAAGGAGCACGGAAGGCTTTTGAAGTCGGAAAAACCGTTGCGAAAAAAGTTGCGCAAACAGCCGTCGATATAGCCTCCTGTGCGGTCGAGCATGTTACTGAATTCTTCAGCAATTTAGTGAGCCTTTTTTGATTTTAAGAATTCGTTTTTTGGGGTGTAGAAAAAAAAATAAACAGTGCGGGGTGACATGATGCCACTCCGCACTGTTTTGTTTAGGTAAAGGACTTGAGCACTTCTTTCAGTGCTTCACGCTGTTCAGGGGACAGACGGGCCAGAATTTCTAAAAACTCTTGCTGTTCCTCCAAAGTGAGCCTGTTCTCCGGCTCAGAATGATTTTGGCGGTTCATAAAAGATACTTGCTCCTTTCGGCAAATCCTGTTCAGCCATCAGTTCAACACGAATCTGACGTTTGTACTTATAATAGGTATTCCGGGCAAGACCGATGAGTTTCATGCACTCGGCATCGTCAAGTGTGCCGCCGAAGGTCTTACAATGGGTGCGGATGATCTGCTTGGCTTCTCTGGCTTTTTTCGTTTCAAATCCAACACCCTTTTTGCGGCCAACCTGCTTGCCGTTCAGCCGGGCCGTCAAAAGTCCCTCACGGGTGCGCTGGTGCAAATCGGCAACTTCTTTTTCGGACTGCTCAAAGGCCAGCTTGATCTGCTCCTTTGCCAAGGCCATCAGATATTCGTTGATGCCCTTCAAGATGAAGTCCACATTTGTCCCGGTCATGGCAATGCTGCCGGACAGGGCTTTTTTGTAAGTTTCGGTATCAATGTGATGCTCTTTCAGGAATACCAGCCGGATGCCCTTATGGTAGAGGTCTTCGTACAGAGCAAAACCTTCTTCTGCATTTCTGGACATCCGGGACACCGAATCGAACACCACCGTATCTCCTGCTTTCAGAACCCGGTAGAGCTTCAGCCACTCTGGGCGAAAGATAGACGTGCCGGTATAGGCTTCCTGCACGATATGGGCAGTTGGGTATTCAGCCTTGATGTTGCGGATCTGACGGTCAATGCTCTGCTTTGCCGTAGAGATGCGGCAATAGCCATAGATGTTCATGCGTCTCCTTTCTGGCTTAAAGATAACGAGCGACATTTTTAAGACTGTGTTTTGCACCTTGAAATGGTCTGAAAACGGCTGATTTTGATACAAAACTGTCCACACGGCATCTTTAAGACAGTTTTTGGTGGCCGTAGACAGCCATAAAATCGGAAATGGTGGTACACGGCTTATGGTCGGTGGTGCCCTCGCCCTCCAAGGGAGAATAATCCCAGTCGGTTTCCTCGTCAATATATCGCCGCCCATCGTCCGGCAGTTCCAGCGGCTCCGCAAGAACGATGGTGCCCCAGTGATTGACCATCACAAAGGGTGCGATTTCGCAAGGGATGCCCCGGCACTCATCATCATGCCGGACATCGTAGGCGTACAGACCATCCGGGACGGTATCTCTCCTGATGCGGATGCTGGTGAACAGTGCAGGCTTTCCGCAAACCGTGATCTCTTCGTAGTGCTCGGTCATTGCATTAAAGGTCATAAGGCGTTCCTCCTTAAATTTCAATGATAAAAGCTCTAAACTTCTCTTTGTAGAAATCCATTGCACTCTGCGGCAGGGAAGTCAGATTCCCTTCGTTGTCACATCCGGCCAGAAATCCCGACCCGGCAAGAACATCGGCTCCATCCCACAGCGGACGATTGAGCGGCAGGCCAAGCAGCTTGCCTTCATCATTGCAGACCAGTGTGACCGCTGAACCGGTGTCACTCAATGTGATGCATTCGATCAGTCCGCCTACAAATTTCTGCATGGCTTCAAGGGTGTTGTCCAGCTCGATCTCCTTTGGCAACTCCATTGGCAGGAGCGCAAGGACTTTGATTTTTTGCTCTTTCATCGTAAAATCTCCTTATGCCACGTTTAACCTTGTAGCCTTATAGCAGTCAGCGCACATTCCCTCATGGGTGGCGGCAAACTCTGCCGCCTGCATGATGGAGCCATCCTTCAGCTTGACCCTCTTGATGGGCTGATTGCACCGGGTGCAAATGCAGGGCACAGGCGGCTGTTCCTGCTTCGGGGTAGCGGATTTCGGTTTCGGCTGCTTTTGCGGTTCTGTCTCCGGCTGCGGTGCAGCATCTTCCGGCAAATCCTCTCCGGCGTAGACATAGAGACCAAGGCCGAACATAGCAAGGTTCTTCACTAAGCACCGCATGATAGCTTTATTCACATCGAACATGGAGGCTGCTTCTACGGTGCGCTCTTCCATGCCGATCTTTTCACGGCGGCGAGTCTGCGGATTGTAGTCCCATTTCGGGGTGGTATAGGTGTAAGGCACAGCTTTCATGGCTTTGTTTGCGCCATCCAGTACAGGCAGCCACATTTCATGCGAAACGCCCTCAATCGTGACCGAGGTGTACACCATGAAGCCTGTTATGGGGTCATAAACATAGGGGAGGCCGTTGAATTTCTTGACCTCATAGCTGGCAGAAGGATACAGCTTCTTCACCTCTGCCCAGGCATACGCCCAGCTTACATATTTCAGTTCCGTATTGCCGGATTTTTTGACTTCCAGATGATCTTTGAAGTCGATAGCAAATAATTTTACGAATGGATTTTCCGTAGCCATAATAACCCTCCAAGAAAAAAGGCGGCAGAGAAGTCACTTCCTGCCGCCATATACAAAGTTTTATGCCGCATGAACGATGGTGAACCTGCGGCTGCTTACATTTTTGCTGTACTGGCTGAAAATGTCTGGTTGCTCTTTCCGCAGACGTTGGGAATCCACCCGTTTGCTTTCGGAGGACACCCACGATACCTTATAACCCGGTGCTGTGCCATAGGCAGCATCCTGCATTTTCAGCTTGACCTGTTGCTCGATAGCCGTTTTCTCCTGTTCCATCTGCTCGATTTGGTCAGAAAGCTCCTGCCGCTTATCCAGAAGTCCATGCAGAGCACTCAGGTCAGCGGTCTTATCCCGGTTGTCTACCTCATACATCTGGTTGATCTGCTGGGTGTCACAATCGCAACCGTTGGGTGCAGGGGGAAGCCGGGGCACAACATGGTTCGTCCAGAAAAGTTCTTCCTTATCAATGAGATCAGAAAGCACCTGCTTATCCGTCACGATCTTGTGGATCACCAGCTCTCTGCCGAAAATCAGAGCCGCCATATACCAGCAGTCGAAACCGCTGACAGCCAGATAGTGGTCAACCTGCGCCAGATAGTGAGCCGGGATTTTCCCATCAGCCCACTTGTCCGCAGAAAACGGTGAAACCGTTTTGCACTCCAGCCCTGCTTTCTGCCCAACAATCAGGCGGTCAAAGTCTGCCAGAAGCAGCGGATGTTCCTCGCTCTGGTAAATGGCATTTGCACGGCGCACCTTAAACCCTGTTTCTTCGGAGAACCGCTGTGCTACATAATCCTCCAAGTCACGACCCTGCCGCATGGCCTCGTTGTCGATATATTCAATGGTATCGCTGATTTTATCGTGGTACACCTGAAATGCAGAACGGTAAGGATTCAGGCCAAGAATAGCCCCGGCATCCGTGCCGGTAATGCCGCACTTACGGTAACGGAGCCAATCTTCTTTGGTCAAATTCAATGTAGATACAAGCCTTTTCATGCAATGTTCAACCTCTCTTTCATCTGTTCTTCTGCTATAGAGAAATCATATTCCACCAAGTCCTTGATAATCGTGGAAAACTCATCCACCAAGGTACGGTCATCATCCAGCCATAGGGCATACAAGAAATCCAGAATATTCCGCTGCACCCGGAGATGGTTCCAGAAACGCTCGTCCATCTGCTTTTCGGTGTCCAGCGTAATCAAGGCACTGACGATAGTGCTTTTCATCGTGATCTCGTATGCTGTAGTACAAGTCGGCTTCGGGAAATCGGCTTCAATGCTGTTCAGGAACTCAGAAAATTCCCGGACAACCCGGTTGCTCACATCGTTCATACGTCCTCCTTTATGCTGCTGCCAGCACCATCTTGTAAGCCTTGTCGATCATGGGATTGCCCTCTGCGGTGCGCAGGAACAGATTTTCGTTGTAGTTGCGAGTTTTACGGATGGGATCTGCATGGGTGGCAAAGTCGGAAACAGCGTTCACGAACCGCCATCCATTCTTGCCGACCCACTCCAGATCGGGTGCATTATAATAGCGAGTCTTCAAATCTTCCTGCAAGCGCAGGTTATTCTTCCGCTGGCCATCGGTTAAGTCTTCCGTGATGGGGAAGAACTCGTTGATGAACTCCTGCACCTTGCGGTCAGACAACTTGATGGTGGTCAGCTCATGGATGCCCTTGCCCAGCTCCCCCATGTAGCTGTTGGCAAGCTGTAAGGTTTCACGGGCATCCTGCACACGGAGCAGAACATTTTCAGTGTGGCGGGCAGTCCAGATGCGCTTTGCCGTGCCCAGAGCCAGATTTAGGGTGTTCTGGCAGACCACTCGAACCGGGGTCATAGCGACTTTTACACCAGAACTGCCATCATGGCTGTTGAAGAACACAAGATACGGTGTCACTTCGTCTCCGGCGATGATGTACTTTTCGGGCAGCTTTGCCAGCATCCAGACCTTCTTGCCGCCCTGCAAAGAACCGGCAGTTTCATAAGTAACGCCTTCGCCCAACAGATCGTCGGTGAACTGGAACGCTTCTTCGTTCTGCACAATGCGGTAGCGGTCAGATACGACACCAAGCACGGCATCATCCGTGCTGCGGATGTTAGCCCGATAACCGGGAATCACAGCACCGGCACCAGAGTAGATATTGCGGCTCTCCACCTGCCAATCCAGACCGGCCAGCTCCAAGGCCTCACGGCTTGCAGGGGCATCCATCACGATACGGCCAAGGCCGTGCCAAGGGGTTTCGCGGACAGAGAACATAGTTTCAACGTTTGCAGACATAGTAAAGTCTCCTTTTTGATTTGTTTTTGTTAGTTTTTCTTTTCGACTTCTTCAGCAATCAGAACGAGAACATCGATCAGCACCGTTCCAACTTCTTTGATGATTTCGGGCCAAAAATCCATTGCGTTTTTTCCTTTCTGCGCTGTTGCGCTTTAAAATACGATGGTAATAATGATAGTGATGGTGCGAAATAACAAAAATGCTCACCTCCAGACATAAAAATAGCCCCTGAGTCTTTCGGCTCAGAGGTTTCGGATTCACGATTATTATATCTGGGTGAGTGGCTTAAAAAATAAAAATTTATAATAATTAAATTATTGATGCACAGGAACCGAAAGTTATAATACTATTCTTTTTTGGTGCTTGGTGCGGCATGAAGTGTACGAAGACGAGTAAAGGAAACATTGTGTGTTTTTAGAAAGTTGTCCCAATATATTGACTTTTGTCCCAAATTGATTTACAATGTAAGTACCATTAGTCTTGGAGGGATTTCCATGAAAAAGAAGAACATTATAAATTTGATACGGTATCATTCTGAAGGTAATGAAGCGGGTTTTCGAAGTGAGGCATATGAGATTGCAAAAGAATTTGACCAAGTGGGCGATTACCAGTTGGCGGAGTACATTATGGCACTTCTCTCAAATGCCAACACGTTTGTTCCCCAAGTGAGTGATTTGTCATCTGGCTTTTTTGAAAAGGTAACTGTTGGAAATTCTCCTCTTCCTCTTCCTGAATTGATCGAACAAGATGTAATGGGCATGGTCAATGCTATTAGTCGAAATCTTGGAATTAACAAATTCCTGTTCCAGGGTGCTCCTGGTACAGGAAAAACCGAAACGGCTAAGCAAGTTGCACGGATACTGAATCGCGAACTATACGCCGTAGATTTTTCTGCCGTGATTGATAGTAAACTTGGACAAACACAGAAGAATATTGTTTCGCTATTTCGTGAAATAACAGAATTTGCCCATCCAGAAAAAGTGATTGTGCTATTTGACGAAATCGATTCTATCGCATTGGATAGGACCAATTCGAACGATCTACGTGAAATGGGACGGGCTACATCCACACTACTCAAAGAATTTGATAGATTGGATGACCGCGTTGTTTTACTTGCAACGACAAATTTATTTGACCATTTCGACAAGGCTTTAGTCAGAAGATTTGACTCGATTATTGACTTCAATAGGTATTCACAGGAAGATTTGGCGGAAATTGCGGAGGTTTTGCTTAATGACTTCCTAAACAAGTTTAAATGCACAGGGAAAAATATCAGACTATTCCGTAAAATTGTCAGCCTGATGTCACCCATCCCTTACCCGGGTGAACTAAAGAATATCATCAGAGCGTCTGTAGCGTTTAGCAATCCTTCGGACGAGTTTGATTATCTTAGACGCTTTTATAAAGCTGTGTATACCGAACCGATGGACATTCATGTTATGCAATCGCAAGGATTTACTATGCGAGAAATAGAAATTTTAACCGGAATATCAAAGAGTCAAGTATCTCGAGAATTGAAGGAGGACTAAATGAATAGCATACTTCAATTAAAGGGGCAGTTCGAGCACCAGAGCGGAAATTCTGGGGGTGGAAAACGAAATATTCCTGTTGGCAGGTTTGTTGAGTCTGCTCATATCCTGAGCTTAATTAACGATTTGCGCTCTTTGCAGACTTATTGGAGTGAGCATACTTTAATCAAGGGTGCGCTTATTAGTGCTTATTATACAAGCGTGGTTGCAAAGAGTAACCGAATTCGGGGTCTTTTATGCCGTGGTGCTTCTGATCCTAATGACTCCATTCGGGGCGCTAAATTTGCCGGAGAAGCACCTCATATCCAGCATGTATTCACATACTATGTTGGATTAGATATCATTACGGAAAGCATCATAAGACTAGTTGCTGCCAAAGAAATTGTAGAGCACGATTATAATGGCAGAATTTCTCATAAAGATATTGAAGCTCTAAACAACGGCCACAAGCAATACAAACACTCGGCTCGTTTGGCAAAGACAAACTTCGTGAATGTAGTTGTGGATGCTTTTTATGTTCAAAAATTTTCAGTTGATTTTGCAGAAACAGACGAAGAAAAAGATGCAATTGTCACTCTTTATCGTACGGACGTGAAAACAGAAGACGTGTTTCGCGCGATTGGTATTGATTACCTGAATGCAAAGAAAATTGATGAAAATACGGTGCTTTTGCGGCCAGATGAAATTGCGTGCTTAAAAGAAAATGCACCATATCTTATAGCTATGAAGGTTCGCGATTTGAGAGAAGTGCCGCCTGAAGAAAGCATCGCAAGCGATCCGCATATTGTTCAAATACCGGAACCAAAGCAGGAGCCTATTATTGGAGTAATCGATACGCCATTTTGTGAGGATGTCTATTTCAAAGATTGGGTTTCGTATGAAAGTATGCTTGGGGATGGCATAGAACTGGATGCACGTGACTATACGCATGGCACAGAGGTTACATCTATTATTGTAGATGGCCCAACGATTAACCCTATGCTGGACGATGGGTGTGGGCGGTTCAGAGTGAAGCATTTTGGCGTTGCCAAAATGGGTAGATTCAGTTCCTACACAATTCTCAGGTCGATTCGTAAGGCGGTTTCTCAAAATCGTGATATCAAAGTATGGAATCTTTCCCTTGGATCGATACTGCCAATAAAGCCGAACTTCATTTCTCCAGAAGCTGCGGAACTTGATAAGATTCAAAGCGAGTTTGATGTTGTGTTTGTGATTGCAGGAACCAATGGCAATCCAGATCAGAAACCGATTCCCATAGGGGCACCAGCTGATTCGCTAAACTCGTTGGTTGTAAATTCTGTGACGCTTGAAGGAAATCCGGCTTCGTATCACCGCGTTGGTCCGGTACTTTCGTTCTTTCACAAACCAGATGTTAGCTACTATGGTGGAGATATTGGTCAGCCTATGCATGTATGTACGCCAACTGGCGAAGGCTTTGTAAAGGGAACTTCTTTTTCTGCTCCATGGATAGCCCGCAAGATGGCTTATTTGATTTGCACATTGGGCTTTTCACGTGAGATTGCAAAGGCACTAATAATTGACGCTGCGGCAGGGTGGAATCGAAAAGACGATGTCTCATGTTCTATTGGATATGGAGTTGTTCCTCAACGAATTGAAAATATTGTCAAAACAGCAGACGATGAGATACGTTTTGTTATGACAGGGACAACTGATGCATACGAAACTTACACGTACAGAATCCCTGTACCAATTTATAAGGATAAGCAACCATTCTATGCTCGCGCGACACTCTGTTACTTTCCAAAATGTATGAGGGATCAGGGAGTCGATTACACAAGCACAGAAATGGATATTCATTTTGGCCGAGTTGTGGAAACGAAAGGAAAGGCATCTATCTCGCCGATCAACTCCAATTCTCAAGGAGACGAGGGCGGAAAACATCTTTATGAGCCTGAGGCACGCCAATTATACCGAAAGTGGGATAACGTAAAACTTATAAGCGAAGAATTGAAGGATCGAGCTGTCCCACGAAAGGTATATGGCGCAGGAATGTGGGGGCTAAGCATTAAGACGAAAGAGCGTCTAAAGGAGAAAAATGGCCGTGGGCTTTCGTTTGGAGTGGTTGTTACCTTAAAAGAAATGTATGGTGAAAATCGTATTGACGATTTTATTAAACTATGCATGATGCGAGGATGGGTGGTCAACCGTATTGATGTTGAAAACCAGATCGATATTTACAATAAGGCAGAAGAAGAAATCGAATTTTAAAAGGAGGATAGTTATGAATCGCAAGACAAGTAGCAGCGCTATGGCATCAAAGGCAGCAAGGGCACTGAATAGCAATGGCTCTTCAAAAATTCAGAAGTCGCTTGCGGCTAGTGTCCTCTCACAACGTTCGACGTCGAAACAAACCGGGGCAGCTATGGAGGATATTGCATCTCGTGTGCTGCAAAGCAATAAATATTCAAATGAAACAAAGAGCTTTGCAGCTAGCGTTCTTTCACAGTCAAATGTAAAACGATAAAATAGTTGTGTAGAACAATACCTGCGTATATTAAAAGGATGCAATCTCATGTGAGAAGTGAGATTGCATCCTTTTTGGTGACAAAATCCTTAATAAGGGATTCTGAAGTAATCCATGACGGCCTTGAACTGATCCTGCGCGGTCAGGCAGGTATCCAGCAGATAACCTTGTTCCGACTTCCACTCATGGAGACCACGATAGTAGAACATTTTGAGGTCATCCGTAATAATGAACGGAACAATATTGTTCCGCAGGCACTCCTTGAAGAGCAGAAGCCGCCCGACACGGCCATTTCCATCCTGAAACGGATGGATGGATTCAAAGGCGTAGTGAAATTCCAGCAGGTCTTCCAGCGACTTGGCAGAATTTTGATTGTACGCAGATAAAAGCTCTTTCATCTGTGGGGCAACCAGTTCTGGCGCAGTGGTGCTTCTGCCACCGACCTCGTTCGGAAGTTTTTTATATTCGCCAACGGCGAACCAGTCCTTGCGGGAATCGCTGGTGCCGCTCTTCAGGGTAAGGTGCAGCTTTTTGATGAGAGCTTCGGTGATGGGCTTCTTGGCATCCCGGATGACTATATCAATGCATTTGAAGTGATTGGCTGTTTCGACTACATCATCCACATTGACAACACCATTCTCCATGCCAATGGTGTTGGTTTCGTAGATATACCGTGTTTGGTCATGGGTCAGACGGCTGCCTTCAATGTGGTTTGAGTTATAGGTAAGGTCGATCTGAATTTTGTGGTAGATTCCACCTTTCACGTGCCCGGCCATTTCATCTTGCAAAATATTGAGCAGGGTACGAGGTGCCGGTTGCTTTTTGTTGACGCGCTCTGGACGCTCTGCATCCTGCGGAATGTTCCATGTCTTGCCGATAAGGACTGCCCCCGGAATCTTGCCGGTAGCACAGTAGTTGCGGACAGTGCGCTCTGAAACATTCCATGATTTTGCCGTATCAGCGACAGATCGATAGTTCATCGGAACACCTCCTGTAAGATGATTATATCATTTTATCGGCAAGAAATCAAATAAACAAATGCGTAAAAACTAAAATCTTGCCGATGTAAATAATGTGTATAAATTAAAATATTGACATCATGAAAGAGAATGATTATAATGAAAATGAGGGGAAGTGAGACTGTGAAAGAGGACTTCAAGACACAGATTTTTGATATTTTCGGTACGGTGGATTTAGAGCAGCTGCGGGCAATCGCGCAGAAAGTACAGCTTATAGAAAGTGAAAAACCACATAATGAACGCGGCGCAGGACGCAAAAACAGCCTGACTCCGCAGCAGTTGGCAGAGATGCTGGCTCTGCATCAGCAGGGAATGGGAGCAACGGAGTTGGCGAAAAAGTACGGCATCAGTCGACAGACGATTTACAAGCAGCTGGAACGTGCGCAGAACTTCAGTAATGACCCGAACACCATGCTGCGCCTCAATTATATGAACCGGAATGATCTGTGTACGACAATTGATGTGGATTTCAAGCACGAAAAGATCAAAATTAAAAATTATACGGACAAAATTCCACTCAGAGCGTTTGGCGTGGTTGAAAACCCAACATGGGAAGATTTTCAGTGGTTTTTGAAAGACCGCTGCTTTCCTGAGACACGGGCGCATCTGAAATGGGTGCTGAGTGATGTGGGAGTACCTTTCTATGATCCGCTTATGATTATTGAAAAGACTAAGGGAAAGATGGCAGAAGATCAACAGTGGATTGAAGTGATCCATAGAAAGGCATCGTAACAAGGTGAATTATGGAAAGCATTGACCTGAATAAGATTCCAGTGCAGGAAACCGAGGGACACACATCAAAAGGAAACCAGTTGAAATGGAAACTGGGCGATCAGTGGTATAAAGCCGACCACATGGGCTATGAGGGACTGTCTGAAGTTCTGGTTTCCAGATTGCTGCACAAGACGGAACTGAAATATCCCTTTGTAGAATATCATCCGGTAGAGATCGCTTATAAAGGGCAGAAACTGCTGGGATGCCGCAGCAATAATTTTCTGAAAGAAAACCAGAAGTTGATTCCGCTGGAAAAACTTTATCGTCAGAATACAGGCAGGAGTTTGGCGCTGAGCTTGGTAGAATTTCCAGAAGTTCCAAATAGAATCCGATATACGGTGGAACAGGTTGAAAAGTACACGGGATTGCATGATTTTGGAAAATATCTGACGGCAATGCTGGAATTGGATGCATTCTTTTTGAACGAAGATCGTCATACGAACAACATTGCGGTACTGTATGATACCGAAAAAGACTGTTATGAACTCAGTCCGATTTTTGATCAGGGGCTTTCTCTATTGGCTGATACCAGCTTTGATTTTTCGTTAGAACAGCCCTTGGAAGATTGCATAAAGCGAGTGGAAGCGAAGCCCTTCCATTCGAGTTTTGTGCAGCAGGTGGATGCTGCGGAAGAACTGTATGGTATTCAAATTCACTTCCACTTTGGGATGAAAGTGGTACAGGAAGAACTTAAAATGTTGAAAGAGGGCTATGCGGAGGAAGTCATTATGCGTGTAGAGTGCCTTCTTCGGGAACAGATGCGCCGATATGCATACCTGATGGATTGAATCAACGAGGAAGAAGCCTAATATATAAGCCACATGAACAAAAAAGAATGGCCGCCTATGGAAGGAGAAAGATTCTCTTGATCCATGAGCGGCCATAATTTTTTCTGGTTGTGTGGGATTAAAGCGGAGAATGCACTCACCCTTTACTCACCCTTTTGCCGTGAAGATGCAGTAAGATGTACAAATCTACATAGAGACGAAAATGACATAGAAACGATGAATGTGGAGATATATGAAGTGGTATCAGGATGCATTGCAGGCATTGTAAACTCCGATACCTAATTTCATTTTTATTATACTCCTTGCGAAAAAGATTTTACGCTGCGGTAAAAAGCGATATTATAACAGAATAATTGTAGCACAATGGACGTTTTTTCTCAATACTCACTTAAGTGGAAACGAAAAGCCGCCCGTGGAAAAGCAGTGCTGCTTTTCCACGGGCAGTCCTTATGATTCAGGTTGTACGGGTCTTACTTGCAGATGGCAAGGGTGCCGGACGCGGTCTCCTCAAAATGGCTGGCGTAGAATTCCTCCATCAGCCGGATGAGAGAAACGATGTCCCGGGCACCGGCGGTCTCGTAGCAGGAGTGCATGGCCAGCTGCGGCAGGCCGATGTCCACGCAGTTCATGGATACCTGTGCCATGGCAAGGTTGCCCAGAGTGCTGCCGCCGATCTTATCGGAACGGTTGGCAAAATACTGCAGCGGGACACCGGCGCGGGCGGCAAGCTCCTTTGCCACGGCCATGCTCATGCCGTCGCTGGTGTACTTCTGACCGGCGTGGACCTTGACCACAACGCCCTCGTTCATGTAGGTGCAGTTGTTCACATCGGTATATTCCGGGTGGTTGGGGTGCACGGCGTGGGCGTTGTCGGCGCTGAACATGAAGCTGGAGGCCACCGCACGGTGGAAGTCCTCATCGCCGGGGCAGACGTTCTGCGCGATGCGGTGCAGCACGTCGTACAGGAAGGTGGAAGCCGCGCCCTGCTTGGTGCCGGAACCCACTTCTTCGTTGTCGAAAAAGGCGGCAACATTGATGGACTGGGCGCTGTGTGCTTTCAGAAAACCCTTCAGGATGCCGAACACGCACTGCTGGTCGTCCAGACGGCCGGAGGAGATGAACTCCTCATTGCAGCCCCAGACGGCGGCCTTTTCGCGGATGCAGAGGAACAGGTCACTGCCAAGGATCTGCTCTTCTGCGACCTGCAGCTCAGCGGCGATCAGCTTTTTCAGCACGCCTTCCTCGGCGGCACCGCCCAGCAGGGGCAGCATATCCACCTGCTTGTTGTAGGAAGCCTTGTCGTTGACCTCGCGGTCCATATGGATGGCCACGCTGGGGATCATCAGCAGGTCGCGGTCCAGCGTGAGCAGGCGGGAAGTGATGGCATTGTTCTCCTTTATCAGCACGCGGCCTGCCACCGACAGCGGCCTGTCCATCCATGTGGAGCAGATCATGCCGCCGTAGCCCTCGGTGTTCAGCTTGGTGTACTTCCGGCCCATGTGGATCTCGGCGTTTTCCTTGATGCGGAAGCAGGGGGAATCCGTGTGGGCAGCGGCCACGTTGAAGCTGTAGTTTTCCAGCTGTTCTCCCATGCGGAATGCAAGGATGCTGGAGCCGTTGCGGCAGACAAAATAGCTCCTGCCGGGTTCCAGCTGCCACCGGCGGCTCTCCAGCAGCTCGGAAAAGCCCTCCTTCAGCAGGATGTTCCGGACGGATGCAGTGGTGTGGTATGCGGTAGGATTGCCGTCAATGAAGGACAGCAGCTCCTGTACTTCTTTTTCGATCATTGGAAGACCCTCCATGGATTTATCGGTTTGGATGCTCCTATTCTACTTCTGCTGTTTGCGCTTTGCAATAGCCGGTCCTGCGGGCGGGGAAGAATTTGTTTTACATTGCGCGGGTTCTATAGTATACTACTCCTGTCGGTAAATATCGAATCAACAGGAAAGGCAGGGAACCGTCATGGAACGCAGTGATCCGCGCTATCAGGCGTATGTGGAAATATTAAAGGAAGAACTGATCCCGGCAATGGGCTGCACCGAACCGATTGCGCTGGCTTATGCCGCAGCCAAAGCCCGCGAAGTGCTGGGCATGCTGCCCGAAAGCGTGCAGCTGCAGGTGAGCGGCAGCATTATTAAGAATGTGAAGAGCGTCATCGTGCCCAACACCGGCCACCTGAAAGGCATGGAAGCCGCTGTGGCAGCGGGCATCATCGCCGGCTCGGCAGAAAAGGAGCTGGAAGTGATCTCGGAGGTCAGCGAGGACAAGAAGGCTGCCATCCGGGACTATCTGCAGACGGTGCCCATTTCCATCCAGCACATCGAGCAGGGGCATGTGTTCGATATCATCGTTACCGAGCGCAGCGGGGATTCCTACGCAAAGGTGCGCATTGCGGATTTTCACACCAACATCTGCCTGATCGAAAAGAACGGCCGGGTGCTCTACGAAAAGCCGCTGCTGAACGAGGAGGCCCGGCGGGACAGCCGGGTCGACCGCAGCCTGCTGAACATGAAGGACATCTGGGACTTTGCCGAGACGGCCGACCTGCAGGATGTGGCGGACCTGCTGGAACGCCAGATCCGCTATAACAACGCCATTGCAGAGGAGGGCCTTCTGGGCGACTATGGCGCGAACATCGGCCGGGTGCTGCTTTCTACCTACGGCAACGATGTGTCTATCCGGGCCAAGGCCAAGGCGGCCGCCGGTTCGGATGCCCGCATGAACGGCTGTGAGCTGCCGGTCATCATCAACTCCGGCAGCGGCAATCAGGGCATCACCTGCTCGGTGCCGCTCATTGAATATGCCAAGGAGCTGCACAGCGGCAAGGAAAAGCTTTACCGTGCCCTCATCATTTCCAATCTGGTGGCCATCCACGAAAAGACCGGCATCGGCACCCTGTCCGCCTACTGCGGCGCAGTCAGCGCCGGTGCGGGCGCTGGCGCGGGCATCGTATATCTGTGCGGCGACGGCTATCAGGCCGCCATCCACACGGTGGTCAATGCGCTGGCCATCGTGTCCGGCATCGTGTGCGACGGCGCAAAGGCCTCCTGCGCGGCAAAGATCGCATCCTCGGTGGACGCGGCCTTGCTTGGCTACAACATGTACAAGTGCCATCAGGAGTTCAAGGGCGGCGACGGCATCGTGATGAAGGACATCGAGACCACCATAAAGGGCATCGGCCGTCTGGGCAAGAACGGCATGAAGGAGACCAATGAGGAGATCATCCGGCTGATGATCGAATGAAGAAAAGTGTATGGATCACATGAAAATGTTAGCAAAAAGATGAAATATCATAATTTGCGGTGAAAGATATAAGTATACTTTAATCTTTTGTTGACAAAATAGAAAAAATACCTTATGATAAATGCGAGGTGAGCAAAATGTCTGTGGCAACAAAGGAACAGATCCTGAAGGTTTTAAAGGCGTATAATCCCTGGTGGGGCACAGGCGTGGTAAACCCTGGCTTTACCAAGACATATCGTCGGTTTGCTTACTATGAGGCGATGAAGCGGTTGGAGCAGAAGGACCTGCGGCGGACGATCGTTCTGACGGGTACCCGCCGGGTTGGCAAGACGACGATCCAATATCAGATGATCGACCGATTGCTGAAAAAAGGTGTCCCGCCGCAGAAGATCTTGTTTGTTTCGATGGACCACCCGATGCTGAAGCTGAGCGGTCTGAACGATCTGCTGGAATGCTATCACAGCAATGTGTATGCGGAACAGGATTGCTATTACTTTTTTGACGAGATCCAGTATGCCAGTGATTGGGATAAGTGGATGAAGACGATTTATGACATGCAGCCGGAAACAAAAATGGTTGCAACAGGCTCGGCAAGTCCTGCATTGATGAAAGGAAGCTCAGAGAGCGGTGCTGGACGCTGGAGCGTGATCCAGGTGCCGACGTTGTCTTTTTATGAGTACTGTGCCCTGATCGGTGCAAGAGTCCCGGAGCTGGGGCCGGAGATCCGCCCAACGGCCTTTTTGCATATGGCACAGCAGGAACGAACGGCCGTTATGATAAAGCTGGAAGAAGTGCAGAATTACTTTATGCGATATCTGCGCGTGGGTGGATTTCCGGAGCTTGCACTTGCATCCGATGACTTGATGGCGCAGCAGATCATGCGGGAAGATGTTGTAGACAAGGTGCTGAAACGGGATCTCCCGGCACTTTACAAGATTCGGAGTGCAACAGAGCTGGAACGCATTTTTCTGTATTTATGCAATGTGTCGTCCGAGATCGTCTCGTTTTCTGCGATTGCGAACGATCTTGGCGGAGTGAGTCGCCCGACTGTGGAAAATTATGTGAATTATCTGGAAAGCGCGAATCTGATCTATCAAAGCTGGCCAGTAGAAATGGGTGGCCATAAAATTCTAAAGGCAAAGCCCAAAATTTATATTGCAGATGCAGCGATCCGCAACGCAGTGCTGATGGATGACGACGTTCTGACGAATCCGATCGAATTGGGAAAGATGGTAGAAACTGCAGTGTATAAGCATGTGGCAGCATTTTACTACCAACAGGCAACACGGGTCGGATATTATCGCGGTGGAAAAAAAGACAAGGAAATTGACGTGGTGGTTGATTATCCCAACATCAAAAAGATCCTGATCGAAGTAAAATACCGTGAACAGGCCCCCGTGCCGGATGATTCGATGATTTGCGAACTGAGTGATGAAGCAAGCGCGGCCATTGTGGTGACCAAGCGCCCGGATGATTACGGAACACATCGTGCGCCAAATGGCAAAGAACTGATCCGCATTCCGGCCTTTGCCTTCTTGTATTTGCTGGGCAATGCAGAGCGGTATGGCTACCGCGGCAAAGATTGATTTCAAGAAAAAAACACATTGGCAAGCCCGCACGGTGTTTCCGTGCGGGCCCTTTTGTGCGAAAAGGCACAGCACGTGAAAAAATCATACAAATCCTTCTTTATTTTGTCATAACTCTTCCGTATAATAAGAAGTGGAATACTTTGCTGCTCTGCCCGCCCGGCGGGCATCCGATAAAATGGGAGGAGATCATTATGGCCAACGAAAAGATCCTCGTTGTGGACGACGATACCAATATCTGCGAGCTGCTGCGGCTGTACCTGACCAAGGAGGGCTATCAGGTCACGGTGGCAAACGATGGCGAAGAAGGTCTGGAAAAGTTCAATCAGGTCAAGCCCGATATGGTGCTGCTGGACGTGATGATGCCCAAGATGGACGGTCTGGAAGTGTGCCGCCGCATCCGCAAGGCGGGCAACACCCCGGTGATGATGCTTACGGCCAAGGGCGAGACCTTTGATAAGGTGCTGGGCTTGGAGCTGGGTGCAGACGATTACATGGTAAAGCCCTTTGATGCCAAGGAAGTGGTGGCCCGCATCAAGGCGGTGCTGCGCCGCTGCCAGACCACCACGGCTGCTGCCGAGAGCACCGAGGGCGTGATCGAATTCGACAACCTGCGTCTGGACATGAACAGCTATGAGCTGCGGGTCAAGGGCAAGGTGGTGGAGGCTCCCCCCAAGGAGCTGGAACTGCTGAACTGTCTGGCCTCCCATCCGAACCGCGTCTACACCCGCGATCAGCTGCTGGACGAGGTGTGGGGCTTTGAGTATTACGGCGACAGCCGCACCATTGATGTGCATGTCAAGCGCCTGCGCGAGAAGCTGGCCGGTGCTTCCGACAAATGGGAGCTGAAGACCGTATGGGGCGTGGGCTATAAGTTCGAGGTGCGTCAGTAATGCGCAAAAGTATCTCGGTGGCGTTCTTCTCGCTGGTGTCCACCCTGATGGTGCTGGGCATCGTGCTGATGGGAGCTTCGGAGTGGGTGCTGTTCAAGAACTACTTCGCCAAGGACCGCTACGAAACACTGGATCAGGTGGTGGGTGTCACCCAGCGCACGGCCCAGTATCTGGTCCAGCAGGCGGAGCTGCCGGAAGGCGATGAGCTGGACGCACTGAGCACCAAGCTGGAGATCATCGGCGAGAGCGCAGAGGCCTATTTGTTCTTTACCGACAACGACGGCCGGGTGATGATCGCCTCCAGCCCGGACAAGCTGGAGAGCCTGACCGTGCCGGAAGAAATGATGGAGAAGATCGACGCTTCCGATGCAGATTACTACCATGTGTTCGGCACGCTGGGCGGCATGCTGGACGGGAAAAGCTACATCACGGTCAGCGAAATGCGCAATGAGAACGGCCAGCCCAGCGGCTACCTGTTCCTGTGCTCTTCCGGCGAGCAGCTGACCCAGTTCAAGCAGCAGTTCTGGTCCAACTTCCTGCTGTCGGCCTGTGTGATGCTGCTGTGTGCCAGCATCCTGACCAAGATCCTGATGCGCCAGCTCACCGACCCGCTGCAGAAGGTGACGGATGCTGCCCAGCGCTTTGGCGGCGGGGATCTTTCCGTCCGTGTGGAGGGAGTGGAAGGCGAAGGCGAGGCAGCCGACCTTGCCCGCACCTTCAACCGCATGGCAGACAACATCCAGATGAACGACAACTCCCGCGGTCAGTTCATGGGCAACATCGCCCACGAGCTGCGCACCCCCATGACTACGATCAAGGGCTTTGTGGACGGCATTCTGGACGGCACCATCCCGCCGGATATGCAGAACCACTACCTGCAGCTGGTCAGTGAGGAAACGGGCCGTCTGGCACGGCTCATCCAGAACATGCTGGATCTTTCCAAGCTGGAAAGCGGCGAATATCAGGTAAATGCCCGGATGTTCAACATCTGGGAGACGATCACCGGCGTGGCGCTCTCGGCAGAGCAGCGCATCAACGACGGCATGATCGACATCGACGGCCTGACCATGGACGAAAAGGTGCTGGTCTACGCCGACCCCGACCTGATCCATCAGGTGGTGTATAACCTGCTGGACAACGCCATCAAGTTTACCCCGGCAGGCGGCACCATCCGCTTCGGGGTGGAAAAGCTTGGCCCGGAAGCCGAGATCTCCATCTGGAATTCCGGTCAGGGCATCAGCCCGGAGGCGCTGCCATACGTGTTCCAGCGGTTCTACAAGGAGGACCGCTCCCGCGGCCTGCACGCCCGGGGCGCTGGCCTTGGCCTGAACATCTGCAAGGTGCTGGTGAACCTTTCCGGCGGGCAGATCCGGGTGGAGAGCCAGCAGGGCGAGTGGTGCCGGTTCGTGTTCACCCTGCCCACCGTGGCACCGAACCCCGGCGGCATGAAGCGTCTGCCGGACGAAGCCGGCGGTGAACCCACCGTGGAAGACCCTGCAAGCATGAAGCCCGTAGAATGAACTTCCAGCCAGACTGCCCCGGACCCGGGGCGGTCTGGCTGTTTTGGCGTGGGGACAAACCCTCTCAGTCTGCTCCCGCTGGTCGCAGCCAGCTCCCCCGCAAGCGTCCTCGCCCTCTCCGTCTGCTCACTACGTTCGCATCCACCTCTCCCAAAGGGAGAGGCCTTGGCAAAGAGATGAAGTTTGCGTGGACTGCCAAGGGCTCTCCCTTTGGGAGAGCTGTCAAGGCCGATAGGCATTGACTGAGAGGGCGAGCCTGTTCCCGGCTAAAGTGCAAAGCGACCGGGCTCCCTCTCCGAGGGAGCTGGCAAAGCCGTCAGGCTTTGACTGAGGGAGTTTACTTCGCAAATGGACAAATCTTTCCAAATACGTCATTTCCGTGAAAAAGCCGTTGGCGGGTTTGATTTTTTGCTCGTTTTCATGTAAACTAAAAGATAACCATGCCCATGCTGTTTTTGCGGTTTGAAACCGCCAGCACAATGGGACAAATAGGAATAAAAATTTATAAAATAACGGAGCGTAAAGATAGAATATGGCAATCGTAAGTCCTTCGATCCTTTCCGCTGATTTTGGCAAACTGGGTGCAGACTGCCGCATGGTGCTGGATGCTGGTGCACAGATGCTGCATTACGACGTGATGGACGGCCACTTTGTGCCCAACATCAGCTTTGGCGTGCCGGTGCTCAAGAGCCTGCACAAAAATCTGCCGGATGCCTTTTATGATGTGCACCTGATGATCAGCCATCCGCTGCAGTATGCGGAAGCCTTCATCAAAGCCGGTGCCACCCTGTACAACTTCCACCTTGAGTGTGAGGACAATATTCAGGCCACCATCGATGCGGTCAGGGCGCTGGGCTGCAAGGTGGGCCTGACCATCAAGCCCGGCACCGACCCGCAGGCGCTGGCACCGTATCTTGACCAGCTGGATCTTGTGCTGGTGATGAGCGTGGAGCCCGGCTTCGGCGGGCAGAAGTTCATGCCCTCGGCGCTGGACAAGCTGCGCTGGCTCAAGGCAGAGCGCGAAGCGCGCGGCGCACACTATCTGCTGGAAGTGGACGGCGGCGTGGACAATGCCACCGCGCCCCAGTGCGTGGAAGCGGGCGCTGATATTCTGGTGGCGGGCAGTGCGGTGTTCGGCGCAGCAGACCCTGCTGCAGCCGTGCAGCACCTCGCCAGCCTTTGAAAGGATAACCATTTATGGATGAATCTTTGATCCGGGAGCAGGAGGCACAGCTCCAGAAGACCGGCCGCTACTATAAGCATATCTGCTTTATGGCGGTGCCGGTGCTGTGCATGGCCTGTTTTCTGTACGGTGTGCGCCCGCTGCTGCTGTGCGGCATTGCGGTGCTTACCGGCAACCTGTGCGACCGTCTCGTTTCGCTGCTGCGCCGCCGCGTGTATCAGGGCGGTGACTTTTCCAACGAGAGCTTTGCGCTCGTCATTGCCCTGCTGATGCCGGTGACGGTGGATATCTATGTTCTGATCGCCGCAGTGATTGCAGGTGTGCTGATCGGCAAGGAGATCTTTGGCGGCTACGGCAGCTACCCCTTCAACCCGGCTGCTGTGGGCTATGTGGTGGCGGCAGTGTCATGGCCGGAACAGGTGTTCCGCTATCCGCAGCCCTATACGAACATCCCTTTGTGGGACGCTTCCATGGTGCCGGTCTCCAGCGCCATTGAGGACACCCTGCGCAGCGGCGGCATGCTGAACATCGGCTCGCTGGCGCTGGGTCTGGGCGAATATGCTGCTCCCATGGGCACCGGCGCTGCGCTGGTGATCCTTGCCTGCGGCCTGTTTTTGTGGACCCAGAAGGATGCCCACATGTCTGCATCGATCAGCTTTCTTGTGACCTGTGCGGTCATTGCGTTCTTCTTCCCGCGGCAGGCGGGCCTTGCCGACAGTGCCGTGCTGTCAAATATCCTGCCCCGCCTGCAGTGTGTGCGGGATGAACTGCTGACTGGCGCGATCCTGTTCAGCGCGGTGTTCCTGATCAACGAGCCTTACACCTGCGTGCATCACCGCATGGGCCGTGTGCTGTACGGCGTGCTGGTGGGCGTTGTGAGCATGGGCTTCCGCTACTATGGCGTGTACGAGACCGGTGTGTGCTTTGCGTTGCTGGCGGTCAACAGTGTGTCGGCATGGATCGACCGCACCGAGGCAAAGCTGTATCACCTGACCCATCTGCAGGCAGATGCCGGAAAGGGGGCAGCACAATGAGACGCGCAACGGCTGAACTGATCGTAAAAGACTCCGACAAGTTTGCCCACCACGACCGGGTGTTCCTGAATAACCCGGTGGTCATGCAGGGCATGGGCCTTGCCCCGCTGGTGGTGCTTGCCACCAGCGGCCAGAATGCGGGGATGCTGGCGGCGGCGGTGGCGCTGCTGCTGGTGCCCTCCCGCGTGCTGGCCTGTCTGCTGAGCCGCCTTGTGCCCCTGCACGACGAGGACCCCGCCCCGGAAACGCTGCAGAAAAAGCTGCTGCCCCGTGCACTGGTGTACGGTTTCAGCACGGCGGTGGTGTATCTGGCGGTGTATCCCATCCTGAATATGCTGTTCAGCACCAGCCTGCTGAGCCTTGGCATCTATCTTCCCATGCTCACGGTGGAGCCGCTGCTGACCTACCGCTTTGGCCGCGTGCAGGAGACGGTGCACAAGGCTGTCTCCAAGGGCCTGCGCATCACGGTGGGCTATGCGCTGCTGCTGGTGCTGCTGGGCTGCGTCCGTGAATGGCTGGCCGCAGGCACCATGTTCGGTGTGGTTGTCAGCCGCCCGGTGCTGCCCATGGCAAGCATGCCGGCAGGCGGCTTTATCGTGCTGGGCGTGCTGTGTGCCGTATGGCGTGCACTGGCCCAAAAGCGTAAGGCATATCTCACCAAAGAGGCACGCAACCTTGTGGATGTGCATTCCCAGAAGGAGGCGGACCGCGAACAATGAGAGATGTTGTAACAACAAGTGCAGTGTTCTTCAGCTATGCACTGCTGGCGGTGTTCGCGCAGAACGCCGTCTTTACCCGTGCACTGGGCGTTTCGCGTCTGGTGCAGCTGGTGGGCGATGACCGCACCAGCAGCTGGCTGTTTGGTATGCAGCTGTGCATCACGCAGATGCTGGTAACGCCGTTTGCGTGGTATGCTGGCAGCCGGATCACGCCGCTGGCAAACCGTGCCCAGCTGCGCCCGCTGGTGTATATTGCCAGCATTGCCGTGGTGTGCGTTCTGGAGCACGCCGTGCTGTGGCTGGCGAAGGGCTTGCCGCACCGCAGCGCATTGCTGCGCATCGTGCCGCTGGCGGGCCTGAACAGCTGTGTGCTTGGCACGGTACTGGTGGAGCGCACCCAGAGCTTTACGCTGGGGCAGAGCCTTGGCTTTGGCCTTGGCAGCGGCCTTGGCTATGTGCTGGCGGTGCTGCTGGTAACGGAAGCCCGCCACCGCCTGCGCAGCAAGGCCATCCCGGAAGCATTCCGCGGCCTGCCCATCACGTTGGTGTATATCGGCGTGCTGGCACTGGCGATCTATGGTTTCACCGGACATTCTGTGATCCTGTAACATTGGCAGGGAGGAGGATCGACAATGGCAAAGTATAAACGTCAGAAGGTCAAGCGCTACCGCCGCAGCTTCTACAGCCGCGGTACACGCATCAAAAAAGGCATCGGCATCGTGGTGCTGGTGCTGGCGGTGCTGGGCGCAGCCTGGCTGGCAGCACCCCACGTGCTGGACTGGGCTACCCACACCTGGTATACTGTGGTGAAGAACCGTGATCTGGAAGCCGAATCGGCATCCCGCGCAGCCGCCTCGTCCGAAGCAGCTGCATCCTCGGCGGTACAGGAAGCGGCTTCGTCCCAGCCGGAGCCGGAACAGCCCAAGGAGCTGGACGGCAAGGCCATTACCGGCGGCAGCTGGGCCGCAGTGGATGTGAGCACCCTTGCCGATGATGCGGCCATCCGTGCAGCGGCGCAGCAGCTCAAGGCGCAGGGAGCGGATTACGGCCTTGTGACCCTGAAGGATGCCGACGGCAGCATCCATTATGCTTCGCAGGTGGCGGCGGCTTCCGGCAGCATCGCCGGGATCACTGTGGACCCGGCCCGCATCGCGGCCATCTTCCGGGAGGAGGGCATCATCCCGGCGGCACAGCTTGCGGCCTTTACCGACCCGGTGTCCGGCTATACCGACCGCAGCATGGCCGTGCATTACAGCGGCACCCAGCTCTGGCTGGATAACGTCAGTGCCAAGGCCGGCGGCAAGTCCTGGCTGGACCCCAGCGCAGCATCCGCTGTGCAGTATGTGGGCGATCTGATCGAGGAGCTGCACGGCATGGGCTTTGAGCAGGTGGTGCTCACTGGCGTGCAGTTCCCGAACATCATCACCCGCAAGCAGGAGTTTGCAGCGGCGGGCGGCAAGAGTCAGGAGGGCCGCGCTGCCCTGCTGGCTGCGGATATCAGCACATGGCAGGCCCGCTTTGACGGCAGCGTGGTACTGTGGCTGAGCTACCCGGCCCAGCAGTGCACCGACGCTTCCGATGCACTGGGTGCACCGGCTGTGAGCCTTGGAATGCACAACCTGATCGTCACGGCGGATACGCTGGACGCGGCGGCACGCGGACAGCTGCAGCAGTCTGCCGCCGAAGCCGGTGTGCAGAACGTTGTGATCTGCAGTACCGAGAGCTTCCAGTAAAAAGAACATGGATCGCTTTGGTTATTGTAAAAGGGAGAGATCTACTATGAACACGAAATCCTGCTTTGCACCGGCCCACATCCTTCTGCCTTCGGCACAGATCCCGCTGGAAAAGTGGGGCTGCATCGCCTGCGACCAGTTCACCAGTGACCGGGATTACTGGCAGAAGGCCGAGGCCGTTGCAGCGGGCAGCCCAAGCACCCTGAACATGATCCTGCCGGAGGTCTATCTGGAGGACGGCGATGCCGATGCACGCATTGAGAAGATCCATGCCGCCATGGATGACTATGCCCGGAACGTGCTGACCCGCGCGGTGGACGGCTTTGTTTACGTGGAGCGCACCGAGCAGAGCGGCAAGGTGCGGCAGGGCCTTGTGGGCATGGTGGATCTGGAAGCCTACAGCTACCGCCGCGGCGCACCCTGCGCCGTGCGTCCCAGCGAAAGCACGGTGGAAAGCCGCATCCCGCCCCGCATGAAGGTGCGCACCGGTGCCGCGCTGGAAACGCCCCATATCATGATGCTGGCGGACGACCCCGGCTGCACCCTCATCGAGCCGGTGGCGGCGCATAAAGCTGAACTGCCCAAGGTATACGAGGGCGAATTGATGCTGAACGGCGGCCACATTGCGGGCTGGGCTGTGGAAGACCCTGCCCTCATTGCGCAGATCGAAGATGCGCTGGCTGTGCTGGGCAGTCAGGAAGAATTCGACAAAAAGTATCCGGATGCCACCCGCCGCGACCCGCTGACGCTGGCCGTGGGCGACGGCAACCACTCGCTGGCCACTGCAAAGGCCTGCTGGGAGGAGCTGAAAAAGACACTCACACCGGAGCAGGCAGCAAACCATCCGGCCCGCTGGTGTCTGGCCGAGGTGTGCAATGTGCACTCGCCTGCGATCGAGATCGAGCCGATCCACCGCGTGTTGTTCAATGTGGACTGTGCAGCGGTGCTGCTGAGCCTGATCACGTGGAGCGATTCCAATATGGCCGGCTGCAGCTTTGGCGGCAGCAAGCAGCAGCCCTTCACGCTGGCCGGGCCGCACATGTCCAACGTGCTCAGCTTTGAGGACCCAACCGCACCGCTGACCGTGGGCACCATTGACGAATTTATCGAATACTATCTTGAGCACCACAAGGAAGCCCGCGTGGACTATGTGCACGACGAGCCTGCTGTGCGCGCCCTGTGCAAAAAAGGTGCTGTGGCATTCCTGATGCCGCCGTTTGCCAAGAGTGACCTGTTCAAAGGCGTTGTGATGGGCGGCGTGCTGCCGCGCAAGACCTTCAGCATGGGCCACGCAGAAGAAAAGCGGTACTATGTGGAGTGCCGGAAAATTACGGAATAATTATTGGAGAACCATGACATTTAAAGAATTGAATCTGTCCGCCCCGCTTCTGCGCGCTGTGCAGGAGGCAGGCTATGAGACCCCGTCGCCCATTCAGGCGGCGGCGATCCCGCCGGTGCTGTCCGGCCGGGATCTGATGGGCTGCGCCCAGACCGGTACCGGCAAGACGGCTGCTTTTGCGCTGCCCATGCTGGACCGGCTCACGGCCAATGCGCCCCGCAGAAAGGGCGCGATCCGCGCCCTGATCCTGACCCCTACCCGTGAGCTTGCTTTGCAGATCGGCGAAAGCTTTGATGCTTACGGAAAGTATCTCAAGCTGCGCAGCACCGTCATTTTTGGCGGCGTTGGGCAGGCACCGCAGGTGGAAGCGCTGAAAAAGGGGGTAGACATCCTGATCGCCTGCCCGGGACGGCTCAACGACCTGATCGGTCAGGGATTTATCGATCTCTCGAACCTTGAGATCTTTGTGCTGGACGAAGCCGACCGGATGCTGGATATGGGCTTTGTGCACGATGTGAAGAAGGTGATCGCAAAGCTGCCCGGGGAGCGTCAGAACCTGATGTTCAGCGCCACCATGCCCACCGAGATCGAACAGCTGGCCGCAGGCATCCTGCGCAAGCCCGCCTTCGTCAAGGTGGACCCGGTGTCCAGCACCGTGGACCGCATCCAGCAGAGCCTGTACCATGTGGAAAAGGGCAACAAGAAATTCCTGCTGCCGTGGCTCATCAAGAACCTGCAGCCCCCGGTGGTGAACGCGCTGGTGTTCAGCCGCACCAAGCACGGCGCGGATAAAATTGCAAAAGACCTCACCAAGCAGGGCATCCCGGCGGCGGCCATCCATGGCAACAAGAGCCAGACCGCCCGCGTGACCGCGCTGGAAAACTTCAAGGCCGGCAAGACCAGGGTGCTGGTAGCCACCGATATCGCCGCCCGCGGCATCGACATCAGCGAGCTGTCCCATGTGTTCAACTACGACCTGCCCGAGGTGCCGGAGACTTATGTGCACCGCATCGGCCGCACGGCCCGCGCCGGTGCCGACGGTACGGCGGTCAGCTTCTGTGCACCTGAGGAGCAGGAGTATCTGGCAGGCATCGAAAAGCTGAACCGCCGCAAAATTCCCGTGGTGAGCGGCCACCCGTGGGACGGTGTGCCCGCGCCGGTGCGCCCGGAGCCGCCCGTGCGCGGCAAAAAGCCCAAGGCAGCCGCCGCTGAACCGGCAGAAAAGCCTGCCGCAAAGCAGCCGAAGCCCGCAAAGGCCGAAGCAAAAAACGCAAAACCTGAAAAAAAGGCTGCACCCGCACCCAAGGTGCAGGCAAAGCCCGCAAAAACCGAAAAAGAGGAACCACTCATGGATGATACCAAGCGTACTACCGGCGGACGCAGCAATGACCGCCGTTCCAATAATAACAGCCGCCCGCGCCGGGAGCAGAATGCTCCTGCCCGCGGCAGCAATGCGCAGCCCAAGTTTGACCCGCATTTTGTGAGCGCCCCGGAGGCCACTCCGCTGCGCCCGGCCAAAAAGACTCCGGCTGCACCCGCCGCCCCGGCCATCCGCACGGCTGCACAGCCTGCTCAGCAGAACAGCAGCATGCAAGGCCAGAAGAGCCGTCGCAATGACCGCAGCGACCGTCCGGCCCGCCAGAACAGCCAGCCTGCCGCCCAGAGCCAGAGCGCAGAGCAGGGCCGCGGTGCAAACAACGGCCAGCGCGGCCGTCAGAATGCGTCCCGCAATGCACAGCCTGCACCGGCCCGTGCCCCCAGAGCGGAGAGCAGCCGCCGCGGCCGTGCTGCTGCAAGGGACGAAGACCCGGGCCTTGTGCTCATCAGCCGCCGTCCGCCGCAGCAGAAGTTCACGAACTTTGAGGAGTATATGAACGCCCACGGCGGTGCAACTGCACCCATTGAGGACCACAGCGACGAAGTATGAGCAAAAATGAACCGTTTGCCCCATGGCAGTGCCCGCTGTGCGGGGAGAAACTGACCGGCGACAGCACCCTGAAATGCACAAAAGGCCACTGCTTTGACCGCGCCAAGGAGGGCTACTGGCATCTGCTGCCGGTGCAGAGCATGCGCACCAAGGCTCCCGGCGACAGCAAGGAGATGGTGGCCGCCCGCCGCGCGTTCCTGAATGGCGGATACTACGGCATCTTTGGCAAAGCGGTGGGTGAGCTGTGCGCAGAGTACGGCCAGCCTGCCAGCCCGGAGGCGGCGCTGCATCTGCTGGATGCAGGCTGCGGCGAGGGCTGGTACGACCGCTGCATCGCGCAGGCGCTTGCCGAAAAAGGCCGCCGGGTGCAGATGGCGGGTTTTGATATCGCAAAGCCTGCGGTGCGTCTTGCGGCCAAGGCCCTGCCCACGGCACAGTATGCGGTGGCATCCAGCTTCAGCCAGCCGGTGCGCACCGGCTGGGCCGACCTGCTGCTGAACTGCTTTTCGCCCTTTGCACAGGAGGAATTCCTGCGGGTGCTGCGCCCGGGCGGACGGATGATCTATGTGGTGCCCGGTGCCGAACATCTGTACCAGATGAAGGCCGTGCTCTACGAAAAGCCCTATAAAAACCCGGTGCAGCAGATCGCCTATGACGGTTTTGCCGCCATTGGGGAACGGGAAGTGACCGGCCGCGTCACGGTGCCCCACGAACAGCTGGAAGCGCTGTTCGCCATGACACCCTATTACTGGAAAACGCCGCGCGGCGGGGCGGAGCGTCTTGCTGCGCTGTCCCAGCTGGAAACCGATATCTCGTTCCGGTTCCTTGTATTTGAAAAGCTGTAATGATAGCAGTCTGCGTTTTTAATGCACAAGCAACATCCGCAAACTGCATATCGCAAATATGCCGTTTTAATAGGCACTATTTTTGAAAATTGCGATAAAAAGCAAAAAACGCTCGTCATGCAGAATTGTGTGACGAGCGCTTTTTTGCTTCAGTTTCTGTCAAAAGCCCCGTCCCCGAGGGGGCTGTCGAGCGAATGCGAGACGGGAGGAGTTCCGTGTGACAGGTCGTCCACGAAAAACACCACTGCCCCCACCGCCGGAGGATAGGAGGAGTCCGGCAGGTGAGGGCAGCAGTGCTGTATCAGGATAGAGAGATCGCTTAGTGTTTTTCGCCCTTGGGCAGCAGACCGGCACGCTCCAGGGCCGGACGCAGGGCGAGGTACAGGATGACCGCACACACGGTGGAGGCCACGCTGTTTACAAAGGTGACGCCGCCTGCAATTTTGGTCAGTGCCTGTGCCACGGTGTATTCCTGACCAAAGATGTACACATTGCGGAAGTAGCCCAGGAACGGGTCGGTCAGCACGTTCAGCAGCAGGCCGGAACCGGCAGAAACGATCACCTTGACGAGATAGCCGGAGCTGTGCTTGTCGAGGTCGCGCAGCTTGAATGCCTTGTGCGCCACGGCACCGCAGGTGATGCCGATGATGAACTTGAGCACAAAGGTGGTGACGGCGTAGCCCGGGTCACCGGCCAGAATATCGGCCAGCGCCAGACCAATGGCACCGGCCAGACCGCCGGACACACCGTCCAGCAGCAGGGCGGTCAGGGCGGTGAAGGTGTTGCCCAGATGGAACGAAGAGCCGCCGTAGAACGGCACACGGAAGAACAGATAAGCCACAAGGCTTAAAGCGGCCATGACACCGGTCAGGGCCAGCTCCTTGGTGGTGAAGGTGCGCTTGTACAGCACACTTGCAAACAGAATGACGATGACAACGACTGCCAGAAGCAGCCACATTGCAGTAGTAGACATGATTTACTCTCCCTCCAAATTTCCGTTCCCGCGGCACCAAAGCCCCACTGGGGCTTTGATTGCTTCGCAACCACTTACCTACAATCCTACTTGACATTTGGGTGTCCAGCGGGTATGCTCCTATTATACGCAGAACTGACACCATGAAAATACCCAGAATAAAGTTTTTTCATGGGGTCAGTTTGACGCAATACCCAGACAGGAGGGATGATTTATGGTCCATCTGACCACGGCGCTGGATGCTTCTTCTGGCGTGCCGCTGTACGAACAGCTGTACCGCAGCCTTGCCGGAGAGATGCGAAGCGGCACCCTTGCGGCGGGCACCCGGATGCCCGGCAAGCGGCGGCTGGCGGCAGAGCTGTCCGTCTCGGTGAATACGGTGGATGCCGCCTATCAGATGCTGGCGGCGGAAGGGTATCTGGAATCGCGGGAGCGCAGCGGCTTTTATGTACAGGAATATCTGGCCCTGCCGTTCCGGCCTGCCGGCGGGCCGGAACAGCCCGCACCGCCAAAACCGGAACCGCCTGAGCTGCCGGTGCGGTACGACCTTTCCACCCGCGGGGTAGACCCGGAGCTGTTCCCGTTCCGCACATGGGCGCGGCTGCAAAAGGAGCTGCTCTATTCCTCGCCCCAGCTGCTCACCCACGGCGATGCACAGGGCGACCCGGCCCTGCGGCAGGCGCTGGCGGAATATCTTTCCGAATACCGGGGTGTGCAGTGCGGGCCGCATCAGATCGTGGTGGGCGCGGGATTGGAATATCTGCTGGGCCTGCTGGCACCGCTGCTGCCCGGCCCTGCAGCGGTGGAAACGCCGGGCTACCCCCGTGCTTTGCAGGTGCTGCAGAACAACGGTGTGCACTGCTGCTGCCTACCGGTGGACGAGGACGGCCTTTCGGTGGAAGCACTGAACCGGTCGGATGCAGCGGTGTGCTACGTCACGCCCAGCCACCAGTTCCCCACAGGTGTTACCATGCCTGCGGGCCGCAGGGCCGAGCTTCTGCACTGGGCAGCCCGCAGGCCGGGCGGGCGGTATATTATAGAAGATGATTACGATTCGGAGTTCCGTTTTGATACCCGGCCTCTGCCCAGCCTGCAGGGCATGGCGGGTGCAGACGGCCCGGTGGTGTACCTCTCCACCTGCTCCCGCAGTCTGGCTCCCAGCATCCGTATCGCCTATATGGTGCTGCCGGAGCATCTTCTGCCTGCATGGCGGAAAAAATACCGCCTGTACTCCGGCACGGTGAGCCGGTTCGAGCAGCAGACGCTGGCCCGCTTTATCACCGAGGGCTACTTCACCCGGCATCTGGCCCGGGAACGGGTGGCCTACAAGGCCCGGCGGGACGCGCTGGCGGCAGCATTGAACACTGCCTTTGCTCCCGGCGAGCTGACCCTTGCGGGCCTGCACACCGGCCTGCACCTGCTGGCAAAGCTCAAAGACCCGCCGCCGGATGCTGCGCTGCGCTGCGCGGCGGAAGCCGAAGGCGTGCAGCTGAGCCTGCTGAGCGATTACGACCTGACCGGAGAAGCACCCTCAGCGGCGGGCACGCTGGTGCTGGGTTATGGCTCGCTGAAGGACGAGGCCTGCGCCTCGGTGGGCGAAACATTGAAAAAGGTCTGCATGGCAGCGCGGGAAACATCCGTGACCGTGTAAGTGCCGCTGGCGGCATCCCACTGGCCGGGCAGGGCCTGCGCCGCCACAGCGGCGCTGTTGTTGGCAAGAAATTCCAGAGTGCGCTCCAAAGCGTCATAGTCCAGCGCGGTCAGGTCGGTGAGCAGGGCCGAACTGCTGGCACGCAGGGCATCCGGCAGGGTGGCGGGCAGCAGGTCCAGATCCTGCCGAAAAAAAGCATCCCACACGGCAGCGCGGGCCGCTGCGGTGCGTACTGGTGAAAAGGCTTCGTCGGCCTGCAGCTGGCATAAGAATTCGTGCGCGTCCCCGGCGGAAATGCCCTGCACGGCCCGGCTGCGGCCATAGCGGGCAAGCTCTTCCTCGGTCAGTGCGCCGGTAAAGCCTACCCGCACCGGCCCGTACCGGCTGGTAATGCGCTCCAGCACATCGGGAGAAAAGGCCAGATACCTTGTGCCCTCCGGCAGGGCCAGCACCTGTGCCAGCGCTTCGCGGCAGCGGGCCGGGCCAGCGGCGGCATAGCAGCGGGCAAGGGATGTTTCTTCTTCTGCAAAAGGCACGGTGAGTGCGGCAGGCACGCTGAGCAGATGCACGCAGTTCTGGCTGGCGTTCAGGTAGGCCAGCACAAAACCGGGCTGTTCGCCGGAGACGCACAGCAGCACAGTGAGCTGGTCGGTGGTCTTGGGCAGCTGGATGGGCACACCGCTCTCGCTGCGGGCAGCCTGCCGCAGCTGGGTGCGCAGCTGCTGACGGGACAGCAGCACCGTGCCGCCCACCAGCGGCACCAGCACCAGCAGCGAAGCAAACAGTGCTGCGCAAAAGGGCTTCCAACCTCCACTGCGCATGGGATACACCGCCTTTCCTTTGCATAAAGCTTTGGCCTGCAGGCAAGACTTTATGCAGCAAAGGAGGCGTTTGCAGATGAAAAACAAAAAAGAAACCGCACCGACCACAGAGAAAGAACGGGAGAACTTCTGGCTGGAGATCGGCCCCGCCAGCGCCTATTACGGCACAGATTCTTACGAGACCGCGAAAGAAAACGGCGATGCCAGCCCGGATGGCAAAGCCCGGGGGTTTGAAGGCGCGGAGCCTAAATAAAGTGGTTGGTTCCCAGCGTGCCGGTAATTTCTCCTCGGACACGAATCGGGCCATTCCATCGCCCGCCCTATTGCCTGCGGCAACAGGGTCCCACCCCAGCGGACGGTCCTTGGAGAAACTCCCGGCCCACTGGCCCGGTAGATGCAGCTTGCCATTACGGCTTTTTGGGGTGAAAATGCGTTTGTTCCCCTGAAAAGTCACACCAAAATAAAATTCATCTGTCGGCATAACAGATGAAAAACAGCATATGATATAAAAAATGTCTTGCGCACAAGGACAGAATATGGTATAGTCTTTCTATCGCGCACAACTGTGCGCCGGAAGAACTGAAAAAGACGTGCACGGCGGGGAAAGACCGTGCACTCTGGAGAAGCCCGCTTGTAAAGTGGGTGCCGAAGGTGTAAGGCCGCAGGGAAAGCGGCTGTATCTCTCAGGCAAAAGGACAGAGCCATCGTCTTTGCGCAATGGGGCGCAGCCGGGAATGCGGCGCACCCCGGCTGCGGAAAATGAGAGCGCTCCGAATTTTGCGGGCAGAGCCTTTGGTGGGTTCTGTCCGCTTTTGTTTTGTGTATAGGGGGAAAGAGAGAATGGTCGAGATGATCACACAGGTGAACAATGCCATCAATGGCGTGGTGTGGGGGCCGTTTGGTCTGGCACTGCTGTTCTGCACCGGCTTCTGGATGAGCGCCCGCACGGGCTTTTTCCAGTTCCGCAAAATGGGCTACTGGCTCCGGCATACCATCGGCGCGATCTTCACCAACAAGGACATCACCGCGCACACCAGCAAGGAGGATATGGCCATCAGCCAGTTCCAGAGCATGTGCACGGCGCTGGCGGGAACCATCGGCACCGGCAACATCGTGGGTGTGGCAACGGCTATCGTTTCCGGTGGGCCGGGAGCCATCTTCTGGATGTGGGTCATGGCATTGCTTGGCATGATGACCAGCTTTTCGGAGAATGTGCTGGGCGTGTACTACCGCCGCAAAAACGAAAAAGGCGAGTGGTCGGGCGGTGCCATGTACTACCTCACCGATGGTCTTGGCGCAAAGAAGGGCTGCAAACAGCTGGGCAAGGTGCTGGCAGTGCTGTTTGCCTGTTTCTGCATTCTGGCTTCCTTCGGCATTGGAAACATGAGCCAGATCAATTCCATCGCGGGCAATATGAACGCTGCTTTTGGCGTACCGACCCTCGTCACCGGCCTGTGCCTGATGGTGGTCACGGCCCTTATCGTCATTGGCGGTTTGAAGCGCGTTGCCGCTGTTACCGAAAAGCTGGTGCCGCTCATGGCCCTGTTCTACATTGCAGGCGCGCTCATCATCGTAGTGCTGCACGCGGGCAACATCCCGGCGGCATTTGCGGCTATTTTCAAGGGTGCGTTCAACCTGAACGCGGCAGGCGGCGGTGCGCTGGGCTACGGCATCAGCCAGACCATTACCTGGGGCTTCAAGCGCGGTGCCTTCTCCAACGAAGCCGGTCTCGGCTCTGCCGTCATGGTCAACTCCGCTTCCAACGTCAAGGAGCCGGTGCATCAGGGCATGTGGGGTGTGTTTGAGGTGTTTGCCGATACCATCGTGGTCTGCACGCTCACTGCTCTGGTCATCCTGACCACCGGCGTGGTAGACCTGCAGAGCGGCGCTGTACTGGCCGGTGTGCAGGACAACGCATTGGTGGGTCAGGCCTTCACCGCAGCCTTTGGCAGCTTTGGCCCCAAGTTCATTGCTGTTTCCATTCTGTTGTTTGCCTACTCCACTACGCTGGGCTGGAGCCACTACGGCACCAAGGCCGTGGAGTATCTCTTCGGCACCACCGGCAGCCGCATCTACAAGGTGGTCTTTGTATGCATGACCGTGGTGGGTGCCACCATGAAGCTGGGCCTTGCGTGGGATCTTTCCGACACTTTCAACGGTCTGATGATGATCCCGAACCTGATCGGCGTGCTGGTGCTGTCCGGCACTGTGGTGGACATCACTCGCAACTACTTCGACCGCCGGGTGAAGGGCAAGGACATCGAACCCATGTGGTCGGCTTTCCTGGAGTACCAGAAGCAGGAGGAGGCCGAAGCCGCCGCAGAGGAAGCGGAGCTGGAAAAGGCCGCAAACGAATAAAATACCCAAAAGCAAGGGCTGTCTGTGAATGAGGACAGCCCTTGCTTTTGTCTGCTGCCCTGCCTTATAATAAATTAAAAAACAGGGGAGGGAACAACCATGAGCGAATTTTCCCATCTGAAAAACAAACTCCTTGCCGAACAGGTGGAGGACGAAATTTACCACTATATTCTGGATACCCCGCTGGAGCCGGGAGCCAAGCTGCCCAATGAATTTGAGCTGGGCGAAAAATTCGGTGTGGGCCGCAGCACCGTGCGCGAAGCCGTGAAGCTGCTTTCCAGCAAGGGCATCGTGGAGGTGCGGCGGGGCTCCGGCACCTATGTGGTCACGACTGCCAAGGGCCTTTCGGACCCACTGAACCTGCGCAGCGTGCAGGACAAGAACGCACTGGCGCTGGATCTGGTGAACGTGCGCCTGCTGCTGGAACCGGGCATGGCCGAGATGGCAGCGCTGAACGCTTCCGACGAGGACATTGAGCGCATCCAGCGCCTGTGCGACCGGGTGGAGAGCAAGATCCACAGCGGTGATCTGTACATTGAGGACGACATCGCATTCCATACCTGCATCGCAGAGAGCAGCAAGAACATGGTGGTGGAGCAGCTGATCCCCATTATCGATACGGCGGTCATGATGTTCGTGAATGTTACCCACAAAAAGCTGACGGAGGAGACCATCCTGACCCACCGCATGATCACCGAAGCCATTGCCCGGCATGACCCCATTGGTGCCCGGTCTGCCATGGTGATGCACCTGAACTTCAACCGCAACTGCATCCGAAAGCTTTACGACGGCGAATGGGAAACCTGACGCCGCCGCATTTTACGTCCCCGCACAGTGCAAGGTCTGTGCGGGGACTTTTTATGTCTGAAGTTGTCTGATGACTTTTTAAGACGAATGAAACAGAAAAGTCGAAAAACTGGTTAGATTATATGATGTATCCAAGATTTCAGAGCAATGTGCACGAAAAACTGGGCTGGTTATTGTTATAAAGTGGGTTCTGACTGCGACAACTTGCCAACGAGGCGGGATTTGATTACAATAAACATGTAAGATGTCCGACAGTCAAAAGGACGATTTGCAAAGCAGAAAAAAGCATTTTGGAGGTATGATCATGGAACTGCGTTCTCAGACAGTGCGTAAACTGGCACCGGAAAATGATCCGCTGAAGATCGGCATGGGCTGGAAGGTGGACGACCTTGCAAAGCCCCAGATCATGGTGGAGAGCACCTTTGGCGACAGCCACCCCGGCAGCGCCCATCTGGATCAGTTCGTGAAGGAGGCTGTACAGGCAGTCAACACCCACGGCGGCAAGGCTGCACGCTATTTTGCGACCGATATGTGCGACGGCATCGCACAGGGCCACGACGGCATCAACTACTCGCTGCCCCACCGTGATGCCATCGTGAATCTGGTGGAAGCTCAGGCCAACGCAACCGTGTACGACGGCGGTGTATTCATCGCCAGCTGCGACAAGTCCATGCCCGCCATGCTGATGAGCATTGGCCGTCTGAAGGATATGAGCGCCATCGTAGTCACCGGCGGCGTGATGGAGGCCCACACCCTGCCCAAGAAGTACGTGGTCAACGACCCCGCCTGCGCCATCAACGATCTGCTGACGCTGGAACAGATCGGCAAGTTCGACGCATGGGAAAAGACGGGCGTGATCCCCAACGAGCAGCTGGACTACTACAAGCACAATGCCTGCCCCAGCTGCGGTGCCTGCTCCTTTATGGGCACCGCCTCCACCATGCAGATCATGGCCGAGGCCCTGGGCCTGATGCTGCCCGGCACCGCCCTGATGCCCGCCACCGCTCCGGAGCTGAAGCAGGCTGCCTATGATGCCGGCGTTCAGGTGATGAAGCTGGTGGCCGAGGGCATCAAGGCCAAGGACATCGTCACCATGAAGAGCTTTGAAAACGCCATCATGGTGCACGCCGCCATCTCCGGCTCCACCAATGCCACCATGCATCTGCCCGCCATTGCACACGAGTTCGGCTTTGAGATCGATGCCGACACCTTTGACCGGATGCACCGCGGCGCACACTATCTGCTGAACATCCGTCCCTCCGGCGACTGGCCCGCACAGTACTTCTACTATGCAGGCGGCGTGCCCCGCGTGATGGAAGAGATCAAGTCCATGCTGCATCTGGACGTGATGACCGTCACCGGCAAGACGCTGGGCGAAAACCTGGAAGACCTGAAGAAGAACGGCTTCTACGAGCACTGCGATGAGATCCTGCAGGAAAAGACCAAGGGGCTGGGCATCAAAGTCACCCGCGAGGATATCATCCACAGCTTTGACAACGCCAAGGGCACCGACGGCAGCATCGCCATCCTGAAGGGCAATCTGGCCCCCGAGGGCAGCGTCATCAAGCACACTGCCTGCCCCAGGAACATGTTCCATGCCACCCTGCGCGCAAAGCCCTTTGACAGCGAGGAAGAGTGCATCAGCGCCGTTCTGAACAAGCAGGTCCAGCCCGGAGATGCCATCTTCATCCGTTACGAAGGCCCCCGCGGCAGCGGCATGCCCGAGATGTTCTACACCGGCGAGGCCATCTGCGCCGACCCGAAGCTGGCTTCCAGCGTGGCGCTCATCACCGACGGCCGCTTCTCCGGCGCAAGCCGCGGCCCGGTCATTGGTCATGTCAGCCCGGAGGCCGCTGTGGGCGGCCCCATCGCTCTGGTGGAAGAGGGCGATCTCATCCGCATCGATGTGCCGAACCGTCAGCTTGCCATCGTGGGCGTGAACGGTGAGGAAAAGACCCCCGAAGAGATGGAGGCCATCCTTGCCCAGCGCCGCAAAAACTGGAAGCCCAAGGCTCCCAAGTACACCAAGGGCCTGCTGAAGCTCTACTCTCAGCACGCCGTCAGCCCCATGAAGGGTGCATATATGGAGTAAAAACGCTTCGTTTGCGATAAAAACCAAAAACAAAAAATCAACTGTTCAGCGTTGTTTTGCTGAACGGTCTGGATAAAGTTACGCCAAAAACAAAAAAGCGGATATTGCTTCGTCTATAAAAACCATCGAGATCCGGTGTCCGTCTGCGGGGACGGCGCTGAAATAAGACCCAAAGCACACAAAACATCAAAAAATGGAGGAAACGTTTATGACAGCTGTTGCAACCCCGGACGCCGCGCGGCTCGTGTTCGCCGCGGTGGCGGGCCTGATCCTTTTGCTCATCCTCATCATCAAGTTCAAAGTCCACGCCATGATCTCCATCCTGATCGGTGCGGTGGGCATCGGCCTGATGGCCGGTATGCCCCTGTCTGACATCATCGGCTCGGTCAACGAAGGCATCGGCAACACCTTAAAGGGCATCGCTCTTCTGGTGGGCCTTGGCTCCATGTTCGGTGCCATTCTGGAAGAATCCGGCGGCGCACAGACGCTGGCCGTGACCATGGTGCGCAAGTTCGGCGACGAAAAAGCCGCATGGGCGCTGGGCATCACGGGTCTGGTGGTGGCCATGCCGGTGTTCTTTGATGCCGGTCTGATCATCCTGATCCCGCTGGCCTTCTCTCTGGCAAAGCGCACCAAGCGCTCGGTCCTGTACTATGTCATCCCTCTGCTGGCCGGTCTGGCTGTCGGCCACGCCTTCATCCCTCCCACGCCGGGCCCCGTTCTGGTGGCCAGCATGCTGGGCGTTGATCTGGGCTGGGTCATCCTCATCGGCATCTTCTGCGGCATCTTCGCCATGATCGCTGCCGGTCCCATCTGGGGCTCCATCTGCGGCAAGAAGTATATGATCGAGGTGCCCGAGCACGTTGCACAGCAGGCAGACATCGACGAGAGCAAGCTGCCCAAGTTCGGCACCATCGTGGGCATCATCCTGATCCCACTGGTCCTCATCATTGCAAACTCTGTGGCAAAAGTGGTGCCCGCTCTGGCTGGCATCCAGCCCGTTCTGGCCTTCCTCGGTGAGCCCTTCATGGCTCTGCTGCTGGCTACCATCGCTGCTATGTATCTGCTGGGCACCCGTCACGGCTATAACAATGCCCAGCTGGAAAAGATCATGACCAAGTCCCTTGAGCCCACCGGCATGATCCTGCTGGTCACTGCCTGCGGCGGCGTGCTGCGCTACATGCTGCAGAACTCCGGTCTGGGCGATGTCATCGGCAACGCCGTGGCAAACGCCAGCCTGCCGCTGGTTCTGGTGGCCTTCATCGTGGCTGCTCTGGTGCGCATCTCCGTTGGTTCCTCTACCGTGGCTATGACCATGGCAGCAGGCATCATCTCCGCAATGCCCGGCATCAGCGAGCTGAGCCCGCTGTATCTGGCCTGCGTCACCGCTGCCATCGCTGGCGGCTCCACCGTGTGCTCCCACTTTAACGACTCCGGCTTCTGGCTGGTGAAGAGCCTTGTGGGCATGGACGAAAAGACCACCCTCAAGACATGGACCATCATGGAAACTCTGGTTGGCGGTGTGGGCTTCCTGGTAGCACTCATCATCTCCTTCTTTGCCTGATCATCCTCATCTGCGGGGCTGTGCCTGCACACAGTCTGCGCAATGCTTTGCAAATTCCTGAAATCTCCTCAGCATAGCAGACCCCCGGGCGGTTCACCGCCCGGGGGTCTGCTGCTTTCTGTATTATCTGTATTATAAAAGCGGAAGGTCCGGCCCGGAGGCCAGCTGGATGAAGGCGTCCATTTCCCGGGTGCAGCATTTATCCTTGTGGTAGAACATCTGGCGGTACATGGTCAGCCGGAAGTCTGACACCTCCAGAATGCGCAGATCTCCTCTGGACGCAGGCTCAGCCACAGCGAAGCGCGGCAGCAGGGAAATGCCGGAGGAGCGCTCCAGCATCTTGATGATAAAGGAGGTATCGCTGATCTCAAGGCTGGGGGTCAGCTCGATCTGGCGGGAAGCCAGAAACCGGTCAAAGGTGCGGCGGTAGTTGGCGTTGCGTTCGGTGAGGAAGAAGGGCTTGTCCAGAAGCTCTGCTACCCGGTACGGGCCGGGGTGGCCGAGGTCGATGTCCGGGGAAGCCACGAACACCACCTCCTCCGGCACCTCGTTGCACTTGTGCCAGCTATTGGAGTAGCGCGGCTCATCCAGAATGCAGATGAGGTCCACCTCGCCGCGCTCCATCTTTTCGATCAGCTCTTCCGGGGAGCCGGTAGTGACCCGAAGGCTGACTTTGGGGTGTTCCACCCGGAACTGATGCATCAGGCCGGGCAGACGGAAAAAGCAGAGAGATTCCAGCGTGCCGATGTGCAGGCAGCCCTCCAGCTCGGCATCCTCGCTCAGGGCGCGGCGGGCGTTGTGGATGGTATCCAGAATGCTGTTGGCGTATTCCAGAAAGCACTGGCCCTGTGCGGTCAGGATCACCCGCTTGCCCATGCGGTCGAACAGGCGCACACCCAGCTCTTCTTCCAGCGCTTTGATCTGCACGGTAACGGCAGACTGGGAATAGCCCAGACTTTCCGCTGCCTTGGAAAAGCTCTGGAACTGGGCGGCACGGATCAGGGTGTTCAGCTGGCGCACTTCCATGGCAAAGCTCCTTTGCTATTAATATTTTTAAACTATAACTTTAGTTTTATGAATTTGAATCATGCATATGTCTATGTTAAACTAAATGTGTCAACACGTCAAGTGAAAATTTGACGTTTCGTGAAAGGCTGGCCGTGCGGGCTGCGGCGGAGAGAGCGCTGTCAGGTGCCGCACAAAGGTCAGGATAGGAAAAGGAGGATTTTATTCTTATGGAAAAGAAAAAATTCAAGCTCGGACTGCTGCCGAAGCTGCTCATCGCCATCGTGCTGGGCATCATCATCGGCCAGTTCTTCCCGGTGTGGTTCTGCCGGGTCGTCGTCACGGCATCCAGCATCTTCAGCTCGTTCCTGAAGTTCGTCATCCCGCTGATGATCGTGGCCTACGTCACCATGGGCATTGCCGACCTGAAGAGCGGCGCAGGCAAGCTGCTGCTCATCACGGTGGCTCTGGCCTACGGCTCCACTCTGATCGCAGGCTCGGCATCCTATCTGGTGTCTGCAAACCTGTTCCCCAGCTTCATGAGCGAAGGCGCTCTGGAACAGATCGCCGCCACGGCTGACAACTCTCTGGCCAGCTACATCTCCATCTCCATCCCGCCCATTCTGGACACCCTCTCTGCCGTGGTGCTGGCCTTTGTGCTGGGCCTGTGCATGTCCACCTTGCGCGGCAAGACCATCGGTGATACACTTTACAACGGCATGAAGGACTTCTCCGGCATCATCGATCAGGTGCTGCACAGCGTCATCATCCCGCTGCTGCCCCTGTACGTCTGCGGCACCTTCATCGACATGACCAAGTCCGGCAAGACCTTTGCCATCCTGGGCATCCTGTGGAAGGTGTTCCTGGTGGTCATCATCATGCATCTGGTCTGCATCTTCCTGCAGTTCTGTGTCGCAGGCGCTGTGAGCCACAAGAGCCCCTTCAAGATGATCCGCAACCAGATCCCCGGCTACACCACCGCACTGGGCACCCAGTCCTCTGCAGCCACCATCCCGGTCAACCTGCAGTGCGCTGCGGCTGACGGCATCAGCGAGCAGATCCGCAACTTCGTGGTGCCTCTGTGCGCCAACATCCACATGGCAGGCTCCATGATCACCATTACCGCCTGCGCCACCGCCGTCTGCCTGATGAACCAGCTGCCCATCAGTCTTGCTACCGTGGTGCCCTTCATCATGACTCTGGGCGTTGCCATGGTGGCTTCTCCCGGTGCTCCCGGCGGTTCCATCATGACCGCTCTGCCCTTCCTGTACATGATCTTCGGCGCTGAGGCCGGCGACCCCAATGGCTCCATCTGCGCCATCATGGTGGCTCTGTACATCACCCAGGACTCTTTCGGCACTGCCTGCAACGTCTCCGGAGACAACGCCATCGGTGTCATCGTGGAGACCATCTACCAGAAGTTCATCAACAAGAGCAGCGCAAGCGTCTGATGCGCCCTGCGCGGTTCTTGACCTGACAGGAGTGACACCCCATGGCATTTATCAGTGTTTTTGATGTTCTGGGCCCGAACATGATCGGCCCTTCCAGCTCCCACACCGCAGGTGCGGAGATCATCGCCTTTCTGGCACAGAAGATGATCGCCCCGCCGCTGAAGCGGGTGGACTTTACCCTCTACGGTTCCTTTGCCAAGACCTACCACGGCCATGGCACCGACCGCGCCCTGCTGGGCGGCATCATGGGCTTTTCGGCCGATGATACCCGCATCCGGGATTCCTTTGCCATTGCCACCGACCGCGGCCTTGGCTACAGCTTCACCCCCAATGAGGTGGAGACCGACATCCACCCCAACACGGTGGATATCCGCATGGAGAATGCGGCCGGTCAGGTGATGACCGTGCGCGGTGAATCGCTTGGCGGCGGCAAGGTGCGCATCGTGCGGATCAACGGCGTGGAGGTGGACTTTACCGGCGAGTACAACGCCCTCATCGTGGTGCAGAAGGACAAGCCCGGCGTGGTGGCGCATATCTCCAAGATCCTCAGCGACCGCGGCGTGAACATCGCGTTCATGCGTCTGTTCCGCGAGGAAAAGGGCCACACGGCTTACACCATCGTGGAGTCGGATGAGCGCCTGCCCGAGGGTGTGGATCAGCTGCTGCTGGCAAACCCGAACATCAACGATGTAATGGTCGTGCAGCCGTAAGGAGGGACAAGCGATGAACATGGATTTCAAGTCCGCCAAGGAGCTGCTGGACCTGTGCGAGGAAAATCAACTGCCCATTTCGGAAGTGATGCGCCAGCGGGAATGCATTCTGGGCGAAGTGCCCCGGGATGCTGTGGATCACCGCATGGCAAAGGCATGGGAGATCATGCGCGCTTCTGCCACCCAGCCGCTGAAAAAGCCCATCAAATCCATGGGCGGCCTGATCGGCGGCGAGGCCAAAAAGCTGGAAACACATTATAATAAGAAGAAAAACATCTGCGGCGATGTGCTGCAGAAGGCCATGACCTACGCCATGGCCGTGCTGGAAGTGAACGCTTCCATGGGCCTGATCGTGGCTGCACCCACCGCAGGCTCTGCAGGCGTGGTGCCGGGCATGATGCTGGCCCTGCAGGAGTGCTACCGCATCTCCGACCAGCGCATCGTGGATGCCTTGTTCAACGCCGGTGCCGTGGGCTATCTTGCCATGCGCAACGCCACCGTGGCCGGTGCCGTGGGCGGCTGTCAGGCCGAGGTGGGCATTGCGTCCGCCATGGCTGCTTCTGCCGCCGTGGAGCTGATGGGCGGCGACCCGCAGCAGTGTCTGGACGCGGCTTCCACCGTGCTGATGAACATGCTGGGCCTTGTGTGCGACCCCGTAGGCGGGCTGGTGGAGTATCCCTGCCAGAATCGCAACGCTGCCGGTGTGGCCAACGCCCTCATTGCAGCAGAACTGTCCCTGAGCGGCATCCGCCAGCTGATCCCCTTCGACCAGATGCTGGATGCCATGTACGCCGTGGGCAAGCGCCTGCCCGCCGAGCTGCGCGAGACCGCCCTTGGCGGCTGTGCCGCCACCCCCGCCGCCTGTTCCGTCTGCGGCCTGTGCAGCGGGAACTGATCTTTCAACATGCAGCGCCGCCGGTGTGGAAACGCCCGGCGGCGTTTTTGCGCGTTTGTGACCGGAAATGCCGGCCCGAACGTCGGGACTTTGCATCTTTTTGTGCAAACACGCCGAAAAGATGGCCGGGATGACTGGCGCTTGTCTGCGAAATGTGATAAACTAAATGCAGAAGTGCTCTGCGCAGCCCGTGCAGAGCGGCAAAAAAAGATGATAAGTGAGGTCGTTTGTAATGAAGATCATTCGTGCAAAGGATTATGCGGATATGTCCCGCAAGGCAGCCAATATCATTTCGGCACAGGTCATTATGAAGCCCAACTGCGTGCTGGGTCTGGCGACCGGCGGCACCCCTGTGGGCGCGTATGCACAGCTGGTGGACTGGTACAACAAGGGCGACATCGATTTTTCTGAGGTGACCACCGTCAATCTGGACGAGTACCGCGGCCTGCCCAAGGAGCACCCGGAAAGCTACTGGAGCTTCATGCACCGCAACCTGTTCGACAAGGTGAACATCGACCCTGCAAAGATCAACCTGCCGGACGGCACCAACCCCGATGCAGAGGATGCCTGCGCAAAGTACAACCAGATCATCCACGCTGTGGGCGGCATCGACCTGCAGCTGCTGGGCATCGGCCACGACGGCCACATCGGCTTCAATGAGCCGGGCGAAGCCTTTGAGCTGGAGACCCACTGCGTGGATCTGACCCCCGAGACCATTGAGGCAAACAAGCGCTTCTTTGACGGCAATGTGGATCTGGTGCCCAAGCAGGCTTATACCATGGGCATCAAGACCATCATGCAGGCACGTAAGGTGCTCATGGTGGCAAACGGCGCAGGCAAGGCCGAGATCATCAAGAAGGCATTCTTCGGCCCCGTCACTCCGGAGGTGCCCGCAAGCATTCTGCAGATGCATCCGGACTTCACGCTGGTGGGCGACGAGGAAGCTCTGAGCCTGATCTGATCGTTCCGCGCTCTGACTGCCGCACGGTGCAATGCTGTGCGGCAGTTTTTTGCTGGCAACGGCTTTACAATCGCGCAAAAAGGCGGTATTCTTTTATATATGACACTTTTCTCAGGGAGGAAACCATGGATATCCGCCAGCTGCACTACTTTCTGGTATTGTGCGATGAAATGAATTACAGCCGCGCGGCACAGCGGCTGTTTTTGTCGCGGCAGGCACTGCGGCAGAGCATCTCTGCGCTGGAAGCCGAGCTATGCGGGCCGCTGTTCCTCAGCGCCCACCACAAGCTCACCCTTACCGACCGCGGCATGAGCCTGCAGCGCCATGCCGCGCCGGTAGTGGAGCAGTTCCAGCAGATGCAGGCATCCCTGCGGGCCGAGATCCAGTCGGCGCAGCCGGTGCGCATCGGCATCAGCGTGTCGCTGGTGCCGGACTACCTGCCCGGGCTGGAGACCCAGCTGGACAAGTTCCGCCAGCAGTACCCCCATGTGGAGATGCGCTTCCGCATGATGGACAACGACGCGGTGGCGGACGATGTGGAGCAGGGGGAGCTGGACGCGGGTCTGGTCATCGATCTGGGCTGTGCTGCGCCGGTACTGGCCCGCACCACCCTGCGGGCGGACCCTGCCTGTCTGCTGGTGCCCCGGGGGCACGCGTTCTGGGATAAGGAGAGCATCCCGCTGGCAGAGCTGCGCGGTCAGCGGGTGCTGCTGCCCAGCTTGCGGCAGGATCTGTTCAGCCCGCTGTGGTCGGCCTGCGCCCGGTCGGGCTTTGCGCCGAATGCGGAGATCGGCCCCAGCTTTTATCAGGCCTATTATCTTGTGCAGGAGCAGCTTTGCACCTGTCTGACCCGCTACGAGCCGGGTGCCCGGCGGGAGCTGGACCGCGTGCGGGATGTGCTGCTGGAAGATCTGCCCCCGCTGTGCGTCTCACTGGTGCAGCGGCGGGATCATTCCTCTGCCTACATCGACCTGCTGCGCAGCTACCTGATGGAGGTGCTGGGCGGTTCGGCCAGCCTGCCGCCCCGCCGCGGACGGCCCGCAAAGCCGTTCTACAATTTCCCGGTGCTGTCCAGTGCTGCGGCAAAGGCTGCACCGGCCCACCCGGTGCCCGGCACCCAGCTGGATTTTGCCGGCGGCACCAACTTCCGGGAGCTGGGCGGTTACGAAGCCGACGAGGGCAAGCATATCAAGTGGGGCCAGATCTGGCGCGGCATCCCTACCTGCAAGCTCACCGGTGAAGCCGACCGCGCGAAGCTGGACGCGCTGGGCCTGCGCCTGATCCTTGATCTGCGCAGCAGCGGGGAAGTGCAGAAAGAACCGGACTACGTACCGGACGGTGCACGTCTGGTGCAGATCTGCGGCCTGTGCGCCGAGGACGGCCACGAGATCTCCTTTGCGCCGGATGGTATCGCCGCCCTGATGAAGGGCCATGAAGAAAGCGCCGACGGCAGCACCTTCATGCAGGCGATGTACGAGCGGATGCTGTTCGGCAACAAGGCGTTCAAGGAGCTGTTCCGCGCGCTGGAAGCAGGCGAGACCCCCATCCTGTTCCACTGCTCGGCCGGCAAGGACCGCACCGGCGTGGCGGCCATGCTCATTCTGCTGGCACTGGGCGCTTCGGATGAGACGATCTGTGCGGACTATGAGCGCACGAACCTCTGCCGCAAGGCTGAGATCGACGCAGTGCTGGCGGAGCACGCCGAAGAGATCGCGGCAAACCCGGCCTGCCGGATGCGCTATTACCGCAAGGCGGGCGTGGACCCGGCAGCCGCACCCTTTGTGCTGCGCACCATCCGCGCAAAATACGGCAGCGCCGAGAACTATCTGGAAGCCGAATACGGCCTGACCCCTGCGCGCCTGATGCGGCTGCGCAGGATGTATCTGGAATAAACGGGAACGGGGACGGCATCCGGTGCGGATACTGTCCCTGTTTTCTGCACAAAATGTTCTGCGGAGCAGGGTTTTCCTCTTGACAAGCGGGCAATTGTTTCGTACTATAAATAGTAGTATGGAATAAAAGACGCTGTGTGCAGGTCGTTCCCGTGACCCGTGTCCCTTACAGGCAGAGCCTGCCTGTTTTTATATAAGATAGAACCGTAGATAGAAAAGCTTGCAGCCTGTCCGTGCGGCCTTGGCCGTGCGTGTGGTCTTATTGCCACTTTTTGCATTGAAAGCTCGCTTATAAAAATGTTTGCAGCCTACACCTGCCCTACAGCGTCTCCTGCTTATGATTCAGAATTTTGAATTCTAACAAAGGAGAGTGAAACGCGATGACCGCGATTGGAGTGATTGTGGCCCTGATCGCTGCTGTGATCGGCGTTGGTGCGGGCTATTTTATTGGCTACAACAACCGTAAAAAGACCGCCGAAGCCCAGATCGGCAGCGCAGAAGCCGAGGCGACCCGCCTTGTGAACGAAGCGATCAAGACCGCAGAACAGAAGCGCAAGGAAGCGGTTCTGGAAGCAAAGGACGAGGCCTTCAAGCTGAAGGCCGAGGTGGATGCCCAGAAGGCAGAAGCCGATAAGGAGATCAAGCAGCGCCGTGCGGAGATCAGCCGTCAGGAGAACCGCATCGACCAGAAGGAAACTGCCCTCGACCGCAAGACCGAGGCGCTGGAACGCAAGGAAGAAGAGCTGAAAAAGCGCGCCGCAGAGACCGAGGAGCGTCTGGCTGAGATCGATGCCCTGCGCGCCAAGGAGATGGAGCGTCTGGAGACGCTGGCAGGTCTGAGTCAGGAGGATGCCCGCGAAGTGCTGCTGCACAAGGTGGACGAGGAACTGACCCACGAAAAGGCTGTGCGTGTTGCCGCCTATGAGACCGACCTGAAGGAAAACTGCGACAACATTGCCCGCAACCTGATCGGTCAGGCTGTCAGCCGCTGCGCTGCCGACCACTGCAGCGAGACCACCGTGAGCGTGGTGCCGCTGCCCAGTGATGAAATGAAGGGCCGCATCATCGGCCGCGAAGGCCGCAACATCCGTGCGCTGGAAACGGCTACCGGTGTGGACCTGATCATCGACGATACCCCGGAGGCCATCACCCTGTCCTCCTTCGACCAGACCCGCCGCGAGGTGGCCCGCATGACGCTGGAACGCCTGATCGGTGATGGCCGCATCCACCCCGCCCGCATTGAGGAAACGGTGGAAAAGTGCCGCCACGAGCTGGAGCTGCAGATGAAGCGCGAGGGCGAGCGCGCCGTGATGGAGCTGGGCATCCATGGCCTGCACCCGGACCTCATCAAGCTGATCGGCCGGCTCAAGTACCGCACCAGCTTTGGCCAGAACGCTCTGAACCACAGCATGGAGGTGGCATGGGTGGCCGGTCTGCTGGCAGGCGAGATGGGTGTGAATGTGACCATGGCACGCCGTGCCGGTCTGCTGCATGATATCGGCAAGGCACTGGATCACGAGATCGAGGGCAGCCATGTGCAGATCGGTGTGGACATCTGCCGCAAGTACAAGGAAAACACCCAGATCATCCATGCCATCGAGGCTCACCACGGCGACGTGGAGCCTAAGACTCCGCTGGCCTTCATCATTCAGGCTGCCGACGCCATCAGCGCTGCACGCCCGGGTGCCCGCCGCGAGAACGTGGAAAGCTACGTCAAGCGTCTGGAAAATCTGGAGGAGATCTCTTCCAGCTTCGAGGGCGTGGAGCAGGCCTTTGCCGTGCAGGCAGGCCGCGAAGTGCGCATCATGGTCAAGCCCGATGTCATCAGCGACGATCAGGTGATCCTGCTGGCACGCTCCATTGCCAAGAAGATCGAGGACACGCTGGATTACCCCGGCCAGATCAAGGTCAATGTGATCCGCGAGAGCCGCGCTGTGGAGTACGCAAAATAAAGTTTTGCCCCAAAAAGCTGCCGTGCAGATGCACAGCAGCTTTTTTCTGCTTGTAATCCGGCGGCAAAAAAGGTATCATGGAGAAAAACAGACCGAAAGGGGAGAACCACTCTATGAAACATGCAAGAAAATGGCTGGCTTGCCTGCTGGCGGGTGCACTGGCGCTGGCGGTGCTGGCCGGATGCAGTGCACTGATGGGCGGCACGGTGCAGAAGGATACAGAACAGGCCAAGGCCCTGATGAAAGAGGTAGACCCCAGCCTGACCTATAATACCGATCTGGAAGATGCAGCCAGCCGTCTGGCGGACTGGCTGGTGGAGGACTCCACCCAGCTGACCACCCAGTCCGGCCTGCTGACACGCAAGGTGCCCATGACCACCGGCTCCGGTGCCATGCTGGACACGAATGTGTACGATTTTATCGATCATTCCACCAGTTTTCTGTTCCTGCCAAAAGGCGTGGTGATCGGCCTTGCAATGAACAACGAATGGGGCTTTACCGGCTACCTGTATGCTCCGCCGCTGAGCGAGGCGGGCAGTGCACTGCGCAGCTATGCGGCAGGCCGCACACAGATGGGCGCGGTGTTCATTGAATACGGCGGCGAGATTTACGTAGTGGCGATGTTTGCCTGAAAAACGAAAAAACGGTGTTTCCCTGCTGAGAACGGTGCGTTTTCAGCAGGGATTTTTTGAGTCTGGTATGTGCACAAAAAACGGGTTGAAAGTACGACTTATGCACAAAAAATGAAAATACACAGGTGAAATCTCTTCATCTGTTTCCGGGAAAAACACAAAAAACTCATGTTTTCGTGAAACTGTATTTTGCGAAAATACAGTACATCTTCAAATCTGCACAAAAATAAAAACATATTTTTCACTGACCATTGGTCAAAGCACAGAAAAACAGCCGGAAGCCTTTCTTTTTTAGGTGGAACAGCGTATAATGCGGATATCGCACAAAGGTGTGCAGTGCTCCAGAGGAGGAGCAAAAAACCTTTGTGCATTTTTCACCATTCAATGCTTTACTTTAATAAAGCATTGAGGCAAGAGAGAGGGAAAAAATATGAAATTCGATCGTCGTATTTCTCGCCGCAGCTTCCTGGCTGCTGCAGGCGTATCGGCTGCTGCACTGGCTCTGACTGCCTGCGGCGGCTCTTCCAGCACCGCTGCTTCCGGCTCCACCGCTGCTTCTGGTGCAGCCGCCTCTGCTGAGGGCGGTGTGCTGAACGTCATGCTGGAGACCGAAGTCCAGTCTCTGGACCCCCAGCTGGCTACCGATGGCACCTCCTTTGAGGTCATCGCATGCTACACCGACGGCCTGATGCAGATGGATGCGAACGGTGCAGCCGTGGAGGCTCTGGCAGAGAGCTATGAGCTGAGCGAGGACGGCAAGACCTACACCTTCCACCTGAAGGATGCAAAGTGGTCCAATGGCGATGCCGTTACCGCAGCAGACTTCGTGTTTGGCTGGCAGCGTGCTGTTGACCCCGCAAACGCATCCGAGTATGCCTACATGCTGAGCGATATCGGTCAGGTGGTCAACGCCGCCGAGATCATTGCAGGCGACAAGCCCGTCACCGATCTGGGCGTCACCGCAGTGGACGACAAGACCCTGAAGGTGGAGCTGAATGTTCCGGTCAGCTACTTCCTGAGCCTGATGTACTTCCCCACCTTCTACCCCATGAACCAGAAGTTCTTTGAGAGCTGCGGCGATACTTACGGCACCAGCGCAGACACCGTGCTGTCCAACGGTGCATTCGTGCTGACCAGCTATGAGCCGGCTGCCACCGCTTTTGAGCTGGTGAAGAACGCCGATTACTACGATGCCGACCGCATTGCGCTGGACGGTCTGAACTATCAGGTCATCAAGGACAGCCAGCAGGCTCTGATGAGCTATCAGAACGGCGATCTGGATATCACCCTGCTGAACGGCGAGCAGGTGGAGCAGGTCAAGGACGACCCCGAGTTCACCAGCGTGGGTGCCGGCTACCTGTGGTACATCAGCCCCAACATGGACGCTGTGCCGGAGCTGGCAAACCTGAACCTGCGCCGTGCCATCACCTTTGCACTGGATCGTGATTCCATCACCAATGACGTGCTGAAGGATGGCTCTTCTCCCGCCTACACCGCAGTGCCCGCACAGTTCGCCACCGGCCCGGATGGCAGCGATTTCAGCGCCGACCAGACCAAGTTTGCAGAGTTCTGCGCATACGATCCCGACAAGGCTGCAGAGTACTACGAGCAGGCCAAGGCTGAGCTGGGCAAGGATTCCTTCTCCTTCACCATGGTCGTCGATGCCGACGATGCTCCTCAGAAGGTCGCTCAGGTCGTTCAGGAGCAGCTGCAGACCACTCTGCCCGGCTTTACTCTGGAGCTGAAGGTAGAGCCCAAGAAGCAGCGCGTGCAGGATATGCAGGACGGCAACTTTGAGATCGGCCTGACCCGCTGGGGCCCCGACTACGCCGATCCCATGACCTATCTGGGCATGTGGGTCACCGGCAACTCCAACAACTACGGTCTGTGGAGCGACGCTGACTACGATGCCATCATCGCAGAGTGCACCACCGGTGATCTGTGCACCGATCCCGAGGGTCGCTGGGAAGCCATGTATGACGCTGAGTCCATCGTGCTGGAGCAGGCCGCCATCTTCCCGCTGTATGGTCAGTGCAACGCCGAGATGATCTCTTCTGCCGTGACCGGCGTGGACTTCCACCCGGTTGCTCTGAACCGCGTCTACAAGGACGCAAAGAAGAGCGTCTGATCCTGATCGAGAACTGAAATGCCGCACAGTGGCAGCGAAAATGCCGCTGTGCGACTTTTTGGCTTTTGCACTGTCCGCGTGCGGTGCACGGCTGACCGCGGCAGGCGGGAGCCGTTCTGCCCCGTGCAGGGCGGAGAAGAAACTTTAAGGGGGTCTACCCAACGTGAAAAAATACACGCTCAAGCGTATCATCACTTCGTTGTTTACGCTGCTGGCCATCCTGCTGGTGTTGTTCATCCTCATGCAGCTGATGCCCGGTTCGCCCTTCAACGATGAAAAGCTGACACCGGAAATGCGCGCATCCCTGTACGCAAAGTACGGTCTGGATCAGCCCATCTATGTGCAGTTCTTCCGCTATGTGACCAACATGCTGCGCGGTGACTTCGGCGTAAGCTACAATATTTCCAAGAACACGCCCATCTCCCAGCTGATCCAGTCTCGTCTGCCCATTTCCATCCGTGTGGGCGGCATGGCTGTTACACTGGGTGCCATCGTGGGCCTTGTGCTCGGCATCATTGCAGCCCTCAAGCGGGACACCATCTTCGACACTCTGGCCACCATCATCTCGGTCATCGGCGTGTCGGTGCCGTCTTACGTGATCGCACTGGCCCTGAGCTATACCTTTGGCTTCAAGCTCAAGTGGTTCCCCATGCTGTTCTCCGCAAAGGATGTATTCGGCTCCAGTGTGCTGCCCAGCATCTCGCTGTCCATGTTCACCATGGCTTCCATTGCCCGCTTTACCCGCAGTGAAATGATCGAAGTTCTGGACTCCGATTATATGCTGCTGGCCGAGAGCAAGGGCATTTCCGGCCCGGCGCTGATCTTCCGCCACGCGCTGCGCAATGCGCTGATCCCCATTATCACCGTGCTGGCCCCGCTGATCGTGGACCTGATGACCGGCTCGCTGGTGGTGGAGAAGATCTTCGCCATTCCCGGCGTGGGCAGCCTGCTGGTGACGGCCATCCAGTCCAACGACTACAATGTGGTCATCAGCCTGAGCTTCATCTACAGCGCCATGTACATTGGCATCATGCTGGTCGTTGACCTGCTGTACGGCATCATCGACCCGCGCATCCGCTTGGCAAAGGGGGACGACTGATATGGCAGAAAAAGCGATTCGCCTGGGCGGCGAAGCCACGGCTGATGCCATCGTCAGCGCAGTGGATACCATGTATTCCGAGCACACCTTCAACGAGAAGGACTTTGTGCTCAAGCATAACGACGCAGAGATCGCAATGGACTCGAACTTTGCCGCACAGAGCTTCTGGAAGGATGTGCGGGTGCGCTTCTTCCGCAAAAAGAGCGCGGTGCTCGGCCTGATCCTCGTTGTCTTTATCGTGCTGCTGGCGGCATTTGGCCCCGGCATGAACGAGTATACCTACTCCGGTCAGGAGCTGAGCCAGAAAAACTTTGCGCCCCGCGTGCAGGTGCTGGAGAACTTCGGCATCTTCAACGGTGACGAGAAAATGAGCACCACCACCGGTTCCAAGACAGTGAATGCCTATGTGGAAAAGGGCAAGGAGGATGTCTACTACTGGTTCGGCAGCGACACCTATGGCCGCGATATCTGGACCCGTACCTGGGAGGGTGCCCGCGTGTCCCTGATCATCGCGGTTGCCGCCGCCATCATCGATATGGTCATCGGCATGAGCTACGGCCTGATCTCCGGCTACTTTGGCGGCAAGGTGGATATGGTGATGCAGCGTTTTCTGGAAGTTGCCAACGGCATCCCCCGTCTGGTGATCGTCACGCTGCTTCTGCTGGTGCTCAAGCCCGGCATGATCACCATTATCTTTGCCCTGATGCTCACCGAGTGGGTGGGCATGAGCCGCATTGCCCGCGCTGAGATGCTCAAGCTGAAGGATCAGGAGTTCGTGCTGGCTTCCCGCACGCTGGGCGCAGGCAGCTTCTTCATCATCTTCAAGGAAGTGCTGCCCAACATCATCGGACCCATCATCACGCAGGTCATGTTCAGCATCCCCACCGCAATTTTCACCGAGGCATTCCTGTCCTTTGTGGGTCTGGGCATCCCGGTGCCGCAGTGCTCGCTGGGTTCTCTGATCAGCGAGCTGTACAACAGCTTCACCACCCATCCTTATCAGATCATCCCGCCGATGGTGGTCATGAGCCTGCTGATGATGAGCTTCAACCTCGTGGCCGACGGCCTGCGCGAGGCGCTGGACCCCAAGATGAAGAGTATGTAAGGAGGAACACCCCATGCCTGAAAACAAAAAAGAACAGGTCTTGTCGGTGCGAGACCTTGATATCACCTTTAAGACCACCGCAGGCCCGGTGCACGCCATCCGCGGCGTGAACATCGACCTGTACAAGGGCGAAACGGTGGCGCTGGTGGGCGAATCCGGCTCCGGCAAGTCCGTTACCATGAAGGCCGCCATGGGCATTCTGGCACAGAACGCCATTGTGAACAGCGGCTCCATCCAGTTCAGCTACCATCACGCCGACGGCAGCCCCGAGACGGTGGATCTGCTGCAGAAGGACAAAAAGTGGATCCGCCGCCACATCAACGGCAAGCGCATCGCCATGGTGTTTCAGGACCCCATGACCAGCCTTGACCCCACCATGCCCATCGGCAAGCAGATCATGGAGGGCATGCTGTGGCACTACAAGATGCCCAAGGATGCCGCCTACAAAAAGGCTGTGCAGCTGCTGGAAGAGGTGGGCATCACCGATGCCGAAAAGCGCATGAAGAGCTACCCGCACCAGCTGTCCGGCGGTATGCGCCAGCGCGTGGTCATTGCCATTGCACTGGCCTGCGACCCCGACCTGCTGATCTGTGACGAGCCCACCACGGCACTGGATGTGACCATTCAGGCCAAGATCCTGGAGCTGATCCGCAGCATCCAGCGTGAGCGCGGCATCTCTGTCATTTACATCACCCATGATCTGGGCGTTGTGGCAAAGGTGGCCGATTATGTGGACGTGATGTATGCAGGCAAGATCGTGGAGACCGGCACCATCGACGAGATATTCTACGAGCCGCGCCACCCCTACACATGGGGCCTGCTTTCCGCCATGCCCGATCTGGACACCGCAGACGACCGTCTGTACACCATTCCGGGTTCGCCGCCGAACCTGCTGCATGAGAAGCAGGGCGATGCCTTTGCGCCGCGCAACCACTTTGCCCTGAACATCGACGACGAAGTGGACCCGCCCATGTTCAAGATCAGCGACACCCACTATGCAGCTACATGGCTGCTGGACCCCCGCGCACCCAAGGTGGACATGCCGCCTGAGCTTGCTCAGCGCATTGCCCGCATGCGTGCCGAGGCAGAAAAGATCAAGGAGGCGGAATAAATGGCAGGACAGAATGCTGCTCCGCTGCTGAAGGTCGAGGGCCTGAAGCAGTATTTCCGCGTGAGCAAGAGCTATACCGTCAAGGCTGTGGACAATGTCAGCTTTGAGATCTATCCCGGCGAGACCTATGGTCTGGTGGGCGAGTCCGGTTCCGGCAAGTCCACCATCGGCCGCAGCGTCATCCGCCTGTATGACCCCACTGCCGGCAAGATCATCTTTGATGGGCAGGATATCAGCGGCAAGCTGAACCACAGCCAGAACAACACCCTGCGCACCCAGATGCAGATGATCTTTCAGGACCCTATGGCATCCCTGAACCCCCGCAAGAAGGTGGAGGATATCATCGGCGAGGGTCTGGACATCCACCACATGTACAAGACCCGCGAAGAGCGCCGCGAAAAGGTGGAGAAAATTCTGGCCAAGGTAGGCCTTGCGCCCGAACATGCTGAGCGTTATCCCCACCAGTTCTCCGGCGGTCAGCGCCAGCGCGTGGGCATTGCCCGCGCCCTCATCATGAACCCCAAGCTCATCATCGCAGATGAGTGCATCTCGGCGCTGGATGTGTCCATTCAGGCACAGGTGGTCAACCTGATGAAGGATATCCAGCAGGAGACCGGCACGGCCTACCTGTTCATTGCGCATGACCTTTCCATGGTCAAGTACATTTCGGACCGCATCGGCGTGCTGCATCTGGGCCACCTGCTGGAGACGGGTACGACCGAAGAGATCTTCGAGAATCCCATCCACCCCTACACCCGCAGCCTGCTGTCGGCCATCCCGCTGCCGAATCCGGTGGTGGAAAAACGCCGCGTGGCTGAGACCTACGACTACGCCACTTCCGGCATCGATTACAACAAGGGCACCGATCACCATGTGAGCGGCAGCCACTATGTCAAGTGCACCGACGAAGAGTTTGCAAAATGGTGTAAATGAGAGTAAACAAAGAAGGAGCGTTCCCGCATGGAAACGCTCCTTCTTTATTTTATTATCGTTACTTGAATAAGTTTTGGGTTCAAGTCCTGGCTGGCCCTCAGAACGGCATCCGACACTTTTTGACATTCCTATGCGCTGGGACCCGCGCACTAAACAACAGCCCACCGGGCTGTTGTTTGTCCCGCCCATGGCGGTGCCGTGCTGTTCAAGTCCTAGCGGCCCTGAATATAGAGAAAAGGCACCCCTAGGGGTGCCTTTTCTCTATGGGCCAGCCAGGACTTGAACCCGGGACCAAGCGGTTATGAGAACGTCGCTAATTTTGAAATCCCGTTTTTCTTGTGAAATCTTGTGACTATCTGACAATTTCATAAAAGTGTCTTTGTGTACTTTGACGTAGCTTTTGGTATCTTTTCGTGTCTAAAATGGCTCTTTGTACCCAGAACCGTACCCAAGAATTTTTGGGTACGAAACTTGACACTTACTGTTACCATTTAACGCAACTACAAGCACTTGCATTTGCCATATAAAAACAGCAGGACATTCCCATTGCTAGAAATGCCCTGCTATATATAAATAGTTTAGCCGGCAGCGAACAATGCAAGATTCTCAGAGGCATTGCGCTGGCTCCAAGGAACGACCTTCACATCATAGTTTGTAAAGGCTTCCTCGATTCCACGGGAAACATTGTTTTGATCATTGAGAATTACAATTAACTGGCTATTATTTTTTCGGACGAGCTTTGTGTCGTTCCACGCAAACAAGATATTGCCAACACTGGATTTGTTTGGATTGTTCACTGCCTGACAGAGACGCTCTGGCTGTGTTTTAGTTCTTTGGAACAGAAAATCATAGCTATGAGTAAAACCTGATGTTCCAGTAAATTGAACATTGTCCGAATAAAATATATCTCTCGAATCAAAGAACTGCTGAATATCATCAGTAAACAACGACGCTGTTTTCGATTTTGAGAGCGCAAACATATCATCTACTCTCAAAATTGCTTGAATAAACAGGTGCTTTTTCTTTGCAAATTCCTGAATAGGAGCTTTTGCGGTCAACTCATCTCCTTCACAATTAACGCCGAATTGTGCTAAAATGCGCTGAAGATGTTTTTTTCGATTGGGTGTAAATTGAAAACCCGTAGCTTTCAAATTGCTGATAGTTGCCGAATCGTCCGAAAAGAGAATGTCATTTCCATCTTGACGAACGTAAATTTGCAAATAATCATTTGCATTATCTAAATACGGAGTAGTAATCTCGTAATATTCGCCAATCTTCGAAAATGTAATTTCATTCTTTAACCATTGCGCATAGTCGTTAATCAATTTTTGAATATCCAAAGATTATTCCTCCTTTCTTTAACACAACTCTAGTTGATAACTTATTGTTGGCATTTTGACAACGTTAAAACGTTTCAAAAATGCCAAGGTATTCTCGACAAAATTATCTGACTTTATATCTTCGGCTTCATAGGCCATGGAACGACCATACTCTTCCGTATATATATGCCAGTGGCTTCCAGTAATTTTCCTGCCATCGGGATTCTGATGTACATTTGTGGGATTAAGATGAAGTTCTAGGAGCATTACTCCATTGACCTTTATCCTAGCTCCTATGTTGACCTTTGCTGATTGAATCTTTCCACGAAAGATAGATACAACAAACAAATCCCGCTTGTTTTCGCCAACTGCTTCGAATTCCAACTTCTTTCCGGGTAGAGGAAAGTTCAATTCGTCTTCAAAAAGACTTTTGAGCATCTCAAGCATCTTTCTGGCTTCGTCATCTGTTATAGTTCCTTGTCCCATTGAACTTGCCTCCTCTCTATAACGGATTGTACCATTCTTTAGCACACTTTTCAATAAGCGATTTATCGTTCCTTCTGTTTTTTACCCTAAGAAAACGAAAAGTCCAAACCCATCTTCAATCAGAAGCAGACTCGGACTTCTCTTGCTTGGTGGAGACATCAAAGTCATATGATTGCTTCCTATTAGGAACACTGTAAATACAAGGCCTTTCGGAGCCTGCAAACCAGAAAAAATATTTGATTTATCACATTACGAAAAAAGCCGTCCGGCATGAAGAACGGGCGGCTTTTTTACGTGGATAGACGGAAAGGGAACACAAAAAACTACAAAATCTTAGCATTCAAATTTGTGCAACTTTAACGAAGGGGGTGTAAATGGCCGATGAAAAATTGAATACGGGCCCTGCGGAGAATACTTCCCCGAAGGCCGCCGAGCCTATCGCTACACCCGAACAGGCCGCAGCGTCTGAGCCCCGGTAGGAACAGACCGGGCCTGCCATACCTGCGCCCAGCGATGTGGTTGTGTCCTTTGACAAAATCAATGAGCTTATGGTGGAAAAGAGACAGAACACCTGCGCCGAAGTCGAAAAGGCGGAAACTCCCGAAATGCCGGAGGTGGCAGTTTCTGGAGAAACACCGCAGCCCACCAATACGGAGGAGTCGAAAAAGCTGCGCCGTGGTCGTCCGCCGAAAGCAGAAAAGGCCGCGACTGAAAAACAGAACAAAAATGCTGTTTACTGCTTCATGGACAAAAAGCGTTCCGAGGGAAAGCATTATTACGTTTATACCGTCGCAGGAAGTGCCAAGTTCCTATGAATCTATTGCACTCGTGTTACCGAATTTCTGCGCCCTCAGCCATCTTCTGATGCCGGTTGATGATTTCTGATGGACTATTACGATGATTTTCATCTGACAAGCGGTGCTGTCGGCTTATTAAAGTTGCCGGATGCTTAACTGCACCCGGCAATGATTTTTTTGTTCAGCCTATTGACACTCGTTAGCAGGTTTGCCAAATAAGTATGAACTCACATTTCGCCTGCTCATCCTTTGACCAGGAAAGATGCGAAAAAGCTTAATTTTATGTCGATTTATGACATTTGCCATCTTGATATTATTCCGGTTGTGGGATATGATATAAATGAATAGTTATATCCTGTTATACCGTGGTTTTGACGGAGGATGTTTAGATGAAATATGTCTCTACAACAGAGATTGGTAAAAAATGGAATATCTCGACCGGGAGAATAGGAACACTTTGTGCTGAGGGGCGTATCCCAAATGTTCAACGAGCCGGAAATATGTGGTTGATACTTGAAGAGGCGAAAAAGCCGGTTGACGCTCGAATAAAGAGTAGAAAATATAGAAAACAACCTAATGATTAAGAATTGAGCTAAAGATAAAGAGGTCTATGAAATGAGAGTTGCTGACTTTTTCTGTGGCGGCGGTGGCTTTTCAGAGGGATTCCGTCAAGCCGGATTTGAAATAGTATTTGCTGTCGATAAATGGGGACCTGCCGTAAAAACATACAAAGGCAATAAGCCCAGTGTCAATGTAATACAAGACGATGTTATTCGGATATCTGAACTTCCAGATGACGAATTTGAAGCGTTAGTGCCTGATAGTGAGGTTATTATCGGATCGCCACCGTGTCAGTCATTTTCCCATTCCAATAAGTCTGGAAATGCTGATAAATCAATTGGTATTCAGCTAATTGAAGCCTACTTAAGAATAATCGCCCGTAAAAAATTCAAACAAGAATCAGTCTTAAAATATTGGATACTGGAAAATGTGCCAGCGGTAAAGCAGTATATTAAAGAAGAGTATTCTGCTGCTGACTTAGGACTTGAAGGCGATTTCGTTTTAAGACCTCATGATGGTGCATCGGGAAAATATAATGCAAAATATTTTGGAGCTCCTACAAATAGGGAACGCTACCTCTGTGGAGAATTTCCAGAGCCTATTAGAGTAAAAAACGATAACAATGTGACAACCTTGAAACAAGTTCTTGATTCGCTTGGAAACCCATTGAGAACAGATAACAATCTGATTACAGATATCAATTATCCAGACCTTAAGCTGGAAGCACAGCAAGTAACAGATCAGCATTATATCTATGAGCTTGCTGAGTTTGAGTGTAAAACAGCCAAACGGTTAAAACAAGATAAAGGGTATATGGGAAAAATGTCTTTCCCTGAAAACCTAAATAAACCCGCAAGGACTGTTATGGCAACTATGACCGCCAGCGCACGGGAAGCAATGATACTTGGATATGGGGAAAACAGTTATCGCTTGCCAACAGTAAGAGAAGCAGCTTGCATGATGAGCTTTCCCATTGACTATTGGTTTTATGGCGAATCAAAAGGAATCAAGCATACTCTTGTTGGTAATGCGGTGCCACCTAAAATGTCCTATGCACTTGCAAAAGCTATAGCTAAAGCAGAGCAAATACCTATACCAAATCATTACCCTCAGATTAAGCATGATAAGGATATTAAATTTGTCGATTTGAATGGTAGAAAATTTGCTGTCCGAGCTGAAAAACCACGGCGCGATGTTGCAAAATTCAAGTATCATATTCCGTATTTGATAATAGATGCATACCGTGTGGAATTAACAAATTATCATTCTGACTTTACTCAGAAGATTTTTAAGTGGGATGCTGAAATACACTATAGTCAAGGGAAAGAGAAAGCTAAAAAATACACCCCTGCTCTGAAAATAAAAGAAATTCCAGAGAAGTACCATGAGAGCATTCGGGATTATTTGTCAAGAATAAAACCGACCGTCACTGACATGGATTCATTCCAAAAAGTGTATTGTATGACATCCGAGCAGAGAAAACCCACTCCCTGGGAAGGCCCATACGAACTTTTAGATAGTATTAGAGAATATATTGATATGCTACTTACGCCAAAAGAACAAACGGAAGTGGTCGTCATTGGAGAGGAACCTTTTTCTTTACCACTTGCTATTGTAATTGGCTACTACATTCTAACAGCCATGGTTGATTTTATGGGAGGGTCGAAATAATGGATGCTGCTACAAGAAAAGCAAAACTGGAAGAAATAAAGACCAATCAGTTGAATCAAGCTATGACAGGAATACCCCTGCGCTATAAAGGAACTACGAGGACAGAAATCGTATGGAGAATTCCTTTAGATTATCTCATTTATAACAAGTACAACGGCAGAATCGGCTCCGATGTTCTTTCGTATGAGAAACAGAATGGTGAATTGAATGCGGAATTAGATTCCGATCGGGAAATCATTGAAACCTTCTTGTACGAATCAAAGGTCGATCGCAATAAAACTACAATGGAAAGCTTATTGAAAATTGGCCAGCAGAGGTACGGTATTGTGACATCGGACGGTATTATTGTCGATGGCAACCGTCGAGCCATGCTTTTGAATCGGTTGTTCCATAAGCATGAAGAATACGGCTATTCTTATGCTGAAGTTGAAAAATGCCAATATTTCCTTGCGATTATTCTCCCGGATGATGCAGAAGAAAAAGACATTCAACAGCTTGAGACTATCTATCAAATGGGAGAGGATGATAAGTTGGATTATAATCCGATAGAAAAGTATTTAAAGTGCAAAGAACTGAAGCATCTTGGGTTTACAGAAAAGCAGATTGCAGAATTTATGAGCGAAAAAGAAAGTCAGATAAAACAATGGCTTGAAATTCTAACGCTTATGGAAGAGTATCTACAAGAATATGATTATGATGGGATTTATACGCGTCTTGAAAAAACAGAAGGCCCATTCGTCGACTTGGAAAACTATTTGGATTCCTATTCTAAACGTGGAACTAATGTTCGCAATGTGGATTGGAATTATACAGATTCCGATATATCAGACCTTAAGTTGGTTTGTTTTGATTACATAAGAGCACGCTACGAAGGAAAGGAATTCCGTGATATTGCAAAGACAGGAAAAGAAGGAAGCATATTCTTCTTTAAAGATCTTTGGAGTGACTTCTTAAAACAGCATCAAGAGAATACACCAACTGACGAGGAAACAGTTGATGAATTACGGCAACGTTGCCCCGGTGAAGATTTGAGCCTCTTGCTCAAGCAAAGAGATAACGAATGGGTTGATCAGGCTAAAGGGCATCTGAAAGGCAATCTGAGCCGTTTCTCACGGCGTTTAGAAGATAAACGTGACGCAAACAAACCAGCTGATCTTATTGAACGAGCGCTTAGTGCTCTTAGAGCTGTAGACTGTAATCAGGATAGTTTTACAGACGATCCTCACATCGAAGAGATGGTGAAAGAAATCAATAAAATCACTTGGGAGATGAAGAAAAAACTGGAGCGGAGATGAGCATCATGGCGAATATCTCTATCGATTTCGACCCTTCAAAAAATGAAATATATCTTCTTGGAGATATAAAGGCATTACAAAAGCATCGCTTTGCTTGGAGATATGCGCGGGATTATTTGAATCCGACCGTGGAGGCTGAACGGATAGTCATTCCCGTTGGAGACAACGAACCATACGCGGTGATGTCAAATATCAGTTCCATGTTAGCTAAATATGGATTCATCGAAGACCAGAGCAAGAGCACCGAACAAGTAGTTATAGATTATTATGAAGAGGAGCGTCGCTTTAAAGAATTCTCTGAAAAGGCTCTGAATATTCGAAATAACGAGTGTGATACAGAGGAATTTGCGGAGTTCACAAAATCTGTTGCTGAGAACTTACCTTCGCGGTCTTTATATCCGTTACAGTTGCTCTCCGCATATCATATGGCTTTTTCCCAGAATGCTTGCAATTTTTCGGTCCCTGGAGCGGGAAAGACAAGCATTGTATATGGAGCTTATGCTTATTTACACAACTTGCCTGAAGATAATCCGAAGCATGTTAATCAGCTCCTTATTGTTGGGCCATTAAGTTCATTTGGCCCATGGGAAACAGAATTTGAAGAATGCTTTGGAAGAGCTCCACACTCAAAACGACTGGTTGGCGGTGTAGATAAGGCTGATAAGCAAGATTATTTGATTTCGAAACACCCCTTTGAATTAACCTTGATTTCCTATGCTTCATTGATTTCTCTTCAGAAAGAAATTGGATTTTTCTTGAGAACAAATCGGGTCATGGTTGTTTTGGATGAGGCTCATAAAGCCAAAAATTCATCAGGAGGCATCATTGCTCAGGCAGTATTGGAGATGTCAAAATACAGCAAATCTCGAATCGTATTGACTGGTACTCCCGCTCCAAATGGATATGAGGATATTTATAATATGTTCAAGTTCATTTGGCCTAACAAAAATGTCATGGGATTTGAAGTCAATCAGCTGCGAGACATTACTGCAACAGGAGACACGGCAAGGGTGGCTCGCCTAATCGACAATATTTCGCCTTTCTTTATTCGCATTCGGAAAAGTGATTTGAATATCCCTCCGGCCACTATTCATCCCCCGGTATCTGTTCCAATGGGGCCATTACAGCAGCGCATATATGATTTCATTGAAAAAAAGTATATGGATGAGTTTATGGCTGACGGTGCGATGGATACGACATCTCGTTTCAAAGCAGCATTAGCTCAAGCGCGTACTATCCGATTGATGCAAGCCGCTTCAGATCCTGCAATGCTTCGTGCACCTTTACGGGACTTCTTTGAAAATGAAGATCTTCCGGCAGAGGCATATCAGGCAATTGATGATTCTGCTGTGCTAAAATCAATCCTTGATTATGAGGATAGTGAAACACCGGCAAAATATATAGCTGTTAAAAAAATCGTTGATAGTATACTTGCAGAAAACGGGAAAGTAGTTATTTGGGCATCATTTATTCATACAATACACAGGCTGAAACGCTTCCTTGAAAATGAGGGGATATTATGTCAGGAATTGTACGGAGCAACTCCTGTTGAGCGTGACGGAATTGATGAAGACGAATTCATTCTCACGAGGGAGAAAATAGTAAAAGCATTCCAAGAGCCTGATTGTCCGTTCAAAGTCATTATTGCAAATCCCTTTGCTGTAGCTGAATCGATTTCCCTGCACAAAGCTTGTCATAATGCGATATACATTGAGAGGTCGTTTAATGCGGCACACTTTGTTCAGTCAAAGGATCGAATTCACCGATATGGCTTAATGGCTGGAACGGTTACCAACTACTACTATGTTTTATCCCAAGACACGATAGATGAAACCATTGATGCCAGATTAACAGAAAAAGAAATGAGAATGACCGAAATCATGGAGAGTATGCCAATTCCGCTCTTTAACAATATTTCTGAAGATTTGGGTGAGGAAGATATAAAGGCGTTGATAAGAGATTATGTTAGACGAACTAAAAAATCTTAACTATCACGGTGGCAAGGATGGGGTGCTGTTCTTTCTGTGTGATGTAATTGGCAATAGTCAAATTAAGATTCATGACGCAGAAGTAATATGCGCCCATGCCCCAGGAAAACGTTATCTGTCTGTCAGGGATTTGATCGAATATTGTCTCGCTTTTGGGTGGATTCATTTGGAGGAGGATGCCATTTCCGTTGTACCCTCCATAGGGGAAATGTTACACGATAAAGACGTATTGAACACGAAATTGGTTATGTCTTCGGTTGATTTACTCTTTTCTGAAGGCGTTTTTGACTCAACAATGTTTTCCTATGATTCGCTCCAATGCAGTTTTTCTTTCAAAAACGAACTGTTTCCTCTTTCGCTGTCAAGCGTTCGGAATGTCTTGATAAGCCAGCATTTTCTTCTTCCACTAAGGGATGCGCGAGGTTCTCGGTTTTATATTTCCTCAGATTATGAATTTTTGATTGCCAAACACTGTAAAGCAAAACGGAAGCTAATGTCGTTAGAAAAACTAAAAGAACAGCTTGAAAACAATGAGCGTGCTGGAGAAATAGCTGAGTTGTTTGTTGTAGAATATGAGAAGAGAAGGCTTGGAATCGCCGATGGTACAAAGGTAAAGCGGATATCTGATATTGATGTATCCGCCGGATATGATATTGTGTCAGTCAACACCCCTGAGGCGGTGGTATCCAATCGTTTTATCGAGGTCAAAGCTATATCTACAACAGGATTTTTCTGGTCTAAAAACGAATATGCGGTAGCGAAATTGTTGGGAACCAATTACTATTTATACTTGGTTGATTTGACGAAAATCTCTGATAATGGCTACTCCCCAGAGATTGTAAACAATCCTGCACAGGAAATTATGGAGAATTGCCAATGGCTTATTGAACCACAGTCATATCATATTCAAAAAGTTGACTGTTGACGGGGAGTATACTCCAGGAAAGATAGTGTCTGAAAGGAGCTTGTGTTGCATAAGCAAGTAAAGGCTTTTTACGATATGGCTTTCGAATACCATATTGCTGCAGTAACTCTATGGACGCAAATCGTGAGTGCACCATATTTATACAATCCGATTTCTTATTTATTACGCCATACCATAGAACTTCAGCTGAAAGGGCTTATCGTTTGCGAGTTGAGAAAAGATAATAGCTTTCTTAAAATCAGCGAGATTAAAACGCCAGTTGGGAAAATGAATACTGTCCATTCCGTAAAAGCTCTTTGGGAATACTATCAACAGTTATGCCAAGAACATAAACTTCAGATGGATGATTCTGACCGTCAGCTCTGTATGCGAGTTCTCTCAAAGATTGACAAAAAAGACTTTTCATCCACCCACTATAGATATCCTTTTTCAAAAAAGGATTCGACTATCACTCTTGAACCGATCAAAATCAGTTTTGATGATAAAGCTCCGGATTTGAGTTCTGGGATTCCAAGTTTGGTGATTGGTGCAACAAAAGAAATTGGAGTAATTAGCAAAGGCATGAGGCTTATAAGGGACACAGAGGACATCTTTGATGTTGTTGAGGTCTTATTTGAACGTTATGAATGATATTTAACCAAAATCTGAGTCGCCACTTTGTGTATTAGGCAAGCAGATAAGATTTACACCAATTCCTAAAGACATACCTGTTGAATTGCCAACTTAGCGGTTTTTAGCGGGAGATTGTTTTTTTGACACATTGACGGGTCTCGTGTATTATTAAAATACAAACGTAAGACACAAGACACCAAAACCGCAAAGCGGTGTAATGGAAAGGGCGAAGCTGGAAGCAATTCCGACCTCGCCCTGTTCTTTTTAGTTCTCAAATGGTTTACATACTATAACGGCTTTCAGATATGTTTCCGGGTTGCCATTCAGGATCAAGTCCGCATAAGCGAGCGGGGCATTGTAGATTAGATAATCAAGCTCAAAACGCTCATACATATTGTTGGCTGTAAGGTTTTCTACGGCGGTACAGTCAATAGCGATTTCCGTACCGTCAACGAATTTGAGTTCTATACAGCCGCTGTCCATGTTATACTCACAGGATACCATTCCATTCATGTCAAATACCTCCTAAAATCATCCCAATACTGCTGGTGGTATAATTTGTCGACTGCGGAATTTTGTTTTCCAAAACGGTAGTTACTCCTATTTTGAACCGCAGAACGCGAAATAGAAGGACGGATGACTATAAGATGATATCTTCGATGAACAAAAGAAAACCGAACCCTTGACCGATTGGTCGAAGGTTCGGATAATCTTTTAATGGTGGGCCAGGCAGGACTTGAACCCGCGATAGCCCCGTTATGAGCGGGGAGTTCTAACCGACTGAACTACTGGCCCCAATAATTGGGAATAACGCCATGGGATAATGGCTAAATGCCTCTTTAACGCCAAAAAATAGATCGTTAAAAAGTGGTTTTTGAAAAAATGCGATAACTCGATAACTTTTGAATGCGAGGTGGTAAGACCAAGCGGTTATGAGCCGCCAGCTCTGACCAACTGAGCTACTAGCCCGCATATTCTGCGCTGCGGCACTTACAAGTATACCAAAAACAGCGCAAAATGAAAAGCATTTACACAAAACTTTATTTGGTGCGGTGGGCATCCAGCTTCTGCTGCATAAAACGATCAAGCATTTCCTGCGGGAACAGCGGCTCCTTGTAGCCAAAGGCCTCGCGGATGAAGATCAGGGTCACTACGGTCTGACGACCGGGGTCCAGCCGGAGGGTATACAGGGTGTCCAGCGGCTGCTGGGTGGGCTGGTGCAGGGTGAGATGCAGCAGAAAGCCGCCGTCCTTTTCCCGGCGGCACTCGTACACGAACTCGTCGGCGTCCCTGTGCTCGTCCAGCCGGTCGAAGCACTCGTCCAGCGGCAGGTCGGTGCGGAACTCCGAAAGGCCGGCGGGGCCGTACTGGCTGCGGCGGGTATTCTCGCGCCGGGACAAAAGAAAAACGATCACGCCAAGTACGGCGGCAAGCAGGACAATGGAAACTGCGGCGTTCATGAAGATCCTCCTGAAGAGTTTTTCTTATTGTAACACAACCCGCATACTTTTGTGCTATAATATTTTTAATTCTTTGAAAATTTTGTCAGGAGCCTGCGCACTGCTGCAGGCGGGAGGAACACAATGAAGCTCAAATTTACACGCAAGACCTGGTATTTTTTCCTGTTGGCGGCAGCGGCAATGTCCATGCTGGGCGGCTTTGCCGTGCTGGGCGGCATGGATTTTTCGGGGCTGGAACTGATCGTGTTCTGCATCACCGGCATTGCAGTGCTGTTTTTGGCCGCACAGAAGGGTGCTCCCGCCAAGGATAAGCGCAGCTACACGCTGGTGTTCGTGCTGCTGATGCTCAGCAAGCTGGCTGCAGGCGGCTGGGCGGGCGACCTGTGCTCGGCACTGGTGTGGCCGGGCCTGCTTGCCATCGAGTACGGCCACGGCAGGCCCGTCCAGCGTCAGCTGCAGCTGGTGTGCATCTCGGAAGCGCTGCGGCTTTTGTTCTGGCTGCTGACGAAGTATGCGGGCATGAGCGCCCTTGCCTTCTGGACGAACATCATGTTCGTGCTGCTGGCCTGTGCCCGGGGCTGGGCAGCGCTGATGCTGTATAAGACCCAGGAGGAAACGCTGTGACCCAGCGGCGCAAGTCCAAAAAAACGGAAGCGGAACCGCGCCGTGTGAACCGGCGCACCTTTCTGGCGGGGGCCGGTGCTGCTGCCTGTGTGGGTGCGGGGCTGTGGCTGCGCAGAAAAAAGTTTTCCAAACGGGACAAAACGAAAGTAGAAAAACAGCCTGTTGAGAACCCTGCCCTGCCTGCAGGCGAGTGGCGGGCCGTATGGGTGAGCTATCTGGAATGGGCAGCAATGGATTTTTCCTCGGCGGATGCCTTCCGCGCCGGGTGCGTGCAAATGCTGGAAAACTGCGCGGGCCTTGGGCTGAACACGGTGCTTGCGCAGGTGCGGCCCTTCGGGGATGCACTTTACAAAAGCCAGCTGTTTCCGTGGAGCCACCTGTGCACCGGCGTGCAGGGGCAGGACCCCGGTTTTGACCCGCTGGACATCCTTTTGCAGGAGGCCCACGGGCGCGGCCTTTCGGTGGAAGCGTGGCTGAATCCCTACCGGCTGCGGTCCTCTGCAGCCATGCCGCCGAATCTGGCAGAGAACAACCTTGCCAACACCCACCCGGAATGGGTGTGTGCAGTGGGCGACGGGCTGTATCTGAACCCGGCCGAGCCTGCAGCGGCGGACTATGTGGTGCAGGGCGTGGCTGAGCTTTTGCAGAACTACGCGGTGGACGGCATCCACTTTGACGATTATTTTTACCCTACGACCGAAGAAAGCATCGATGCGGCGCAGTTTGAGGCCAGCGGTGCGGCAGACCTTGCAGCATGGCGGAGGCAGAACGTGACCGCCTTGGTCAAGAAAGTGTACGACACGGTGAAGGCTGCAGACCCGACGCTGCGCTTTGGCATCAGTCCGCAGGGGAATCCCGACAACGACCTCAACAGCCAGTACAGCGATGTGACGGCGTGGCTGGCCGCAGGCGGGGAAGAACAGGTGGTGGATTATCTCTGCCCGCAGATCTACTGGGGCTATGGCTACACGCTGCAGAGCGGCAGCACCCGCTTTGCCTTTGAGAACATCGTGCCCGCGTGGCTGGCGTACCCGCGCGCAGAGGGCGTGGCCCTATACTTCGGGCTGGGCGCGTACCGCGTGGGCGCAGGTGACGGCGGCGCGAACCCGGACAACGTGAGCGGCTGGAGCACCGGCGATGTGCTGGCCCGGCAGGTGCAGGACCTGCGCAGTCAGAACGCGGGCGGCTGGGCGCTGTACCGATACGGCAGTCTGTTTGGTGCAGGTGCGCCGGAGCAGGCCGCTGTCGAGTGTGCTGCCCTGCGGGCGGTCACTGGCAAAGAAACGTAAAATCAGGCGGCAAACCGCACAAAAAGAAAAGCCCCGCCGGGGCTTTTCTTGCAGTACGGCACAGGACAAACGTCTTGTACAGCGCCGGAAAATGCGGTATACTATATCTGTATCTGCTCTGTACAAGAACAGGGCGGAGGGATGAAAAACAAAGAGAAGCGCATTGCTTCGTGAGGAAACGTATGAAGATGAAAAAAAGGATCGTTGTGCTGCTGATGGCGCTGGTGCTTGCAGTGGGCCTGACCGGCTGCAAGGACACCCTGAAGAGCATCGTGCACAAGGCAGCGGGCACTTCGGACGAAGTGCAGGAAGAGGACACTACCCGCTGGGCCGACCAGACCAGTGATCCGCTGATCATTCAGGGCATTGCAGACCCCTCGGCCAAGTTTGCCACGGCCACGGCGGATGGCTGCCTGTATGCGGTGTTCAACGGCATCTGGAGCCGCCAGACCAGCTACTTTACTGTGCCTTCCGGCACGCTGAGCATTATGGGCTGCGGCACGGCTGAGGGCACCCAGCGGTTCAAGGTGGCCGTGTGGAAAAAGGTGGACGGCGGCGCAGAGTATGTGACCGACAGCACCTATTATATTCATACCGACGGCACCGACTACCGCTGCACCATCTCCGGGCTGGACCCGGCGGCGCAGTACCGTGTGACCATCTCCTATGACTCCAGCAAGTACTACCTGTACGGCCTGCTGAAGGTGGAGGGCATTGGCTGATGAACACACAAACCAAGAACTCTCTGCTTTTGCTGCTGTGCTCCCTTATTTGGGGCACAGCCTTTGTGGCCCAGAGCGCCGGTTCCGGCATGGGAGCCTATAGCTTTTTAGCCGGGCGCAGCTGGCTGGCTGTACTGGTGCTGATCCCCACGGTGATGGTGTTTGATGCCATCCGCCGCAAAAGCGGCACCGATGCAAAGCCCAAAACTGCTGCCGAGAAGAAAAAGCTGCTGGCGGCAGGCTTTGTGTGCGGCACCCTTCTGTTTGCTGCATCCGCTGCACAGCAGATCGGCATTACCATCAATCCGTCCACGGCAAAGGCTGGCTTCCTGACCGCCATGTACGTGGTGCTGGTGCCGGTGTTCGGCCTGTTTCTGGGCCGCAAGGGAAGCGCGCAGCTGTGGGTCAGCATGGTGGTGGCCGTGTTGGGCCTGTACCTGCTGTGCATGAAAAACGGCTTTGGTAGCATTGAATCCAGCGACTGGATCCTGCTGAGCTGCGCAGTGCTGTTCAGCTTCCAGATCATGGCGGTGGATCACTTTGCTCCGCAGGTGGACGGCGTGCGGCTGAGCCTTGCCGAGTTTCTGGTGGTGTCGGTGGAAAGCACCATTGCAGCCTTTGTGTTTGAAGCGCCCACTACGGCACAGTTTGCCGAGAACGCGCTGCCCATTTTCTACTGCGGCATCATGTCCAGCGGCGTGGCCTACACCCTGCAGATCCTGGGCCAGCGGGATCTGAACCCTGCCATTGCCAGCCTGATCATGTGTCTGGAAAGCGTGTTCAGCGCACTGGGCGGCTGGCTGCTGCTCGGCCAGAGCCTTTCCGCGCGGGAAGTCTTTGGCTGTGCGCTGATCTTTGCAGCCGTGGTGCTGGCCCAGCTGCCGCTGGAAATGCTGCACCGGGCAAAAAAGACTACCTGACCTCATGGCGGGCAGAAAGCAGGAGACACAGCTGCGCACGGCAGGCGGCATCCAATACGAACTGACTCGCAAACGGGTCAAGAACCTGAACATCCGTGTGCGGGAGGATGGCACCGTGGCGGTGAGCATCCCCCTGCGGACAAGTGCAGATGCGGCAGACCGCTTTGTGGCCGCACGCGCCGACTGGGTGCAGCAGGCCCGGGAACGTGCCATGCGGCGCGCAGCGCAGGAAGCGCGGCCTCTGCCGGATAAGGAAACAGCGCTAGCCTATTTTACGGCCATGAGCGATAAGGTCTACCCGGCCTTTGCCGGAGTGCTGGGCGGGCACAAGCCTGTTATCAAAGTGCGCAGCATGACCAGCCGGTGGGGCGTGTGCTTTATGGCAAAGCGGCAGATTACCTTTGCGCTGCAGCTGTATCATATGCCCCCGGCGGCGCAGATTTATGTGGTAGTGCATGAGTACTGCCACTTTTTGCAGCCCAACCACAGCCCGGCGTTCTGGGCCGAGGTGGCAAAGCTGCTGCCGGACTGGAAAGCCCGGCGGGCGCTTTTAAAGTGACTAAATAGTGGGAAAGCGGATGCGGGCGGTCACAGACCGGCCCGCATCCGAATTGTAAAACAGGAGGGAAGTTCCCTTGGAAAACGAAAAAAAGTCCGGTGATAAATATTCAAAGCTGGCCGGCAACACATTGATCTTTGCAATTTCCAGCTTTTCGTCAAAGCTGCTCACCCTGATCGTCCAGCCGTTCCTGACCTATGCAATGGCGGAGATCTCCGATCTGGGCCTTTCCAAGATCCTGAGCCAGTACGCGAACCTGCTCATCCCGTTCGTGTCCATGGGCATGTCCAACGCCATCATCCGCTTTGGTCTGGACAAGGGCAACAGCGAAAAACAGGTGTTCACCAACGGCCTGCTGACCATTCTGGGCGGCTTTGGCATTCTGGTGCTGTGCTGGCCCATTGCGCAGTTCCTGCCCGATATGGCACAGTACGGCCTGCTCATTTACATCTATGTGCTCATGAGCTGCCTGCGCACCCTGTGCACTCAGTTCGTGCGCAGCCGCCAGTGGAACAAGCTGGTGGCCGTGGACGGCGTGCTGTGCACCGTGGCCACCATGGCTTTCTACGTGCTGTATCTGGTGGGCTTCAAGTGGGGTGCCAACGGCTACCTGCTGGCCATCATCAGCGGCGACCTTGCCAGTGTGCTGTTCCTGATGTTCACCGGCAAGCTGTGGAACTATGTGGAGCTGAAGGGCATCAACAAGGATCTGTGGAAGCAGATGCTGCGCTTCTCGCTGCCCATGATCCCGGCACAGATCAGCTTCTGGATCATCAACGCATCCGACCTGTTCTTTGTGCGTGAGATGTGCAACGGCCTGGACGGCCGCGACGGCAATGCATGGAGCGGCCTGCTTTCCACCGGCTATTTCCTGCCCACCATCCTTACTACGCTGGGCCTGATCTTCTACGATGCATGGCAGCTCTCCGCTGTGACCGAGGAAGAGGGCCGCGCAAAGTTCTTTACCAAAATTTTCCGCACCTATTCCAGTGTGCTGTTCTGCTGCGCAGCCGGTATCATCTGGCTGTGCCGCCCGGTGATGCACATTATGAAGTCCAACTACTACTATGCATGGCACTTTGTGCCGTTCCTTGTGCTGGCTTCCACCTGCAGCTGCTTCAACCAGTTTATGAACAGCGTGTATGTGGTGAATAAAAAGTCCACCCGCAGCATGATCACCATGATGGCGGGTGCTGTGAGCAACTGCATCATGAACTACTTCTTCATCAAGTGGTGGGGGCCTGTGGGTGCTACCTATGCGTCCTTCCTTGGCCTTGCGCTGGTGTTCACCCTGCGCGCCATCGATGCCCACCGCATGATCGGGATGCAGGTACATCCGGGCCGCGTGCTGGTGAATGCGGCTGCGCTGGTGATCGAAGCCTTTGTGCTGCTGGCCGAAACGCCGCTCTATGGCCTGTGGACCGGCATCATCACGGCGCTGATCATCCTGTACAACTTTGCAGGCGTGTGGGCCATGGCCCGCATCCTGCTGCCCAAGCTTCTGGGCCGCCGCGGCAAGGCACTGGTAAATATGATCGACGGCTGGATCGCACCCAAGAAAGCATAACAGCATAACTGAAAATAAACGCAGAAAGTCCCCAGAACGCTGGTTCCGGGGACTTTTTCAGCAATCGGGAAAACTTTCAGTGCCGGGCATTTTTGCCGGTCAGGCTGACAAAAGCGCCGCCAGTCATTAGGGCAAAAAGTACCGCCATTCCTCAGAATGACGGTAAAACGGATGCGACAGATCAGGCAAGATGCTTTTCCAGCCAGCTGCCGATATCTTCAAACACTTCCTGATGGTTCGTTTCCACCAGCAGTTCATGCCGGGCACCGGGGTACAGCTTGCATTCAATGTTCTGCACTCCGGCGTCCCGCAGGCTCTGGATGGCGCGCTGCACGCCTTTGCCCTGTTCGCCCACCGGGTCGGCATCGCCAGCCAAGAACAGCAACGGCAGGCCTTTGGGCATCTTTGCAAGGAACGCCGGGTCGTGCAGGCGCAGGATGCCGCTGAACATGCTGTAGTAGGCGTTCAGCGTGAAGGTAAAGGTGCAGCGTTCGTCAGCCAGATATTTGTCCACCTCGGCCTGATCGCGGTTGAGCCAGTCGTGGGTGGTGCGGCCCTCCAGCCCTTTGTTGTAGCCCATAAAGGACATGTTGGCCACGAACTTGCTGCGGTACTGCCAGCCATGAAAGACCGCCAGCACCCGGCAGAGGGTCTTGGCAAACTGTACCAGCGCTTTGGGCTGGAAGCCGGTGCCCATGATGATGGCTCCATCCAGCTCATGGCCGTATTCGCACAAATACTGCCGGGCATAAAAGGAACCCATGCTGTGCCCCAGCAGAAAATAAGGCACGCCCGGGTACAGCTCTTTGGTGCGCACGGTCATGGCGTGCAGGTCGTCCAGAACGGCGCGGTTGCCGTCCGGCTCGGCAAAGTAGCCGTAGTCCGCTTTGGTGCGGATGGAGCCGCCGTGGCCCAAATGGTCGTGGCCGGTAACAAGGATGCCCCGCCCGGCCAGATATTCCGCCAGGGGCTTGTAGCGGTCAATAAATTCCACCATGCCGTGGGACAGCTGCAGAACCGCCTTTACTTCACCCTCCGGCACACAGCGGAAGGCATGCAAAGTCCGCCCCGGCACAGTGGACGGGACGGTGAGATCGATCATCTGGCTCATAGCAGAGCCTCCTTTTTGCGTGTTTTACAGTGCACCGATCTTGCGGCGGCAGGCCGGGCAGATGCAGTAGCCCGCAAACTGCACCGAAGACTCATCCACCTCGCCGCAAAAATCGCAGCTGCCAGCGGGCCGATGCTTTTTGAGCACGATGGAGTCGCCATCCACAAAGATCTCCAGCTTGGTGTCAGTGTCCAGATGCATACTGGTGCGCAGCTCCTTGGGCAGAACGATGCGGCCCAGCGCGTCGATGCCGCGGACGATACCGGTACTTTTCATAGTATACCAATCTCCTTCATTCATTTTCCTGTAGCAGCCAATCCATGACACAACAGGAAAATTGTTCCAATCTCGATATACTCAGTATACAAAAAATAACATGGTTCGTCAATGATTGCGTGACATTTCGACAAAAAACAACCTTTTATGCAACTTCTTCCGGCTTGTTCTCCACACGGGCGCTGGTGCGTCCCTCGGGACGGATCTCTCCAGCGGCAGTCAGTACGATCTTGGTCAGCGTGGGGCCTGCCAGCTCATACACCAGCACTGAGAACAGCACCACTATACTATCCGCCCAGACAAAAAGCAACCGGAATATGGAGACCCGGCAAAGAACTCCGGTCGGGCAAATAAAAGAAACTCCTTCCGTCATCGCTGTGCGATGCCACATCCCTCTTTGAGGGAACGGACACGGCGTAAGACGTGACGGAAGGAGTAAATTCCAAAGAATCAGTTGAACTTGAAGACCTTGCGCAGCTGGCGGTATACGCCCAGAGTGAGCTTGTCGCCGCCGGGGAACTTCAGGTCGGTCAGACCGCCCAGATTGTAGCGCACGGCACGGTAAACACCGGTGCTTACGTGATCCTTGAGGTACTGCCACAGCCCGGTGCGCTTGGCCTTTGCCTCGTCGCTGCCGTCCAGCAGCAGGAAGATGTCGCTCACGGCCATCATCACGGACAGATAGTGCACCATGTAGGCGTGCAGACGTTTCTGATCCTTCAGTTCATCCAGATCCTGACAGTCGATCATGTGTTTGGTGACCCGCAGCTGCTGATCCACCCGCTTGACCATGATGCTCTCGTTCACGCTCTGGTCGGCACGGCCGATGAAGTAGCGGTACAGATCCAGATCCATGTAGTACATGCTCTTGACATAGGGCAGGGGCTGGTAGACAAAAATGTTGTCCACATAGAAGGTGTGCTTGGGCAGCACCATGCCGCACTTGCGCAGCACCTCGGTGCGATACATCACCGAGTGCATCAGGATGTTCTGATCCGGGCGGAAGTGGCCCACATGGGTCCAGTTGAACAGGCGGTTCTGAGGGAACACGTTGGTGTAGCGCACGGTCAGGGTGGTGTTGTCCTCCACATGCTCGTACACATAGTTGCAGATCATCATGTCCGGCGCGGTGCCGCGGGCCACCAGAGTGGTCAGCTTGGCAAGCACCTTTTTGAGGGCATCGATGTCCAGCCAGTCGTCACTGTCCACGACTTTGTAGTACAGACCGGTGGCGTTGCGGATGCCCTGATTCACACCCTCGCCGTGGCCGCCGTTTTCCTGATGGATGGCCTTGACGATGGTGGGGTACTTGGCGGCATATTCATCACAGATGGCCGGGGTGTCGTCCTTTACGGAACCGTCGTCCACCAGAATGATCTCGGCCTGCTCTCCGGCAGAAAGCAGGGTCTCGACACAATGACGCATATATGCCGCCGAGTTGTAGCACGGAACGGCAAAGGTGATGAGTTTCTGCTGCATAAGATGATTGCTCCTTTTTCTATCAACAGTCGGCGCACAAAAAAACGCCGGACATGGAGTTATGTGCTCCTATTATATCATTTTCGCGCCTGAAAAGCTATCATTTGCAAAAAAATTACTTTTGACATTTCGTGCTTTTTGCCAAAAAAACGGCTCTGCACCTGCGCAAAAGCCCGGCTTTTGTGGTATACTGATAGGGTTTTGAAGACATTGCGCAGAAAAAACCTATTCTATGATACGGAGGGACCCATGGAAAACCCGCACTCGATCTTAAAAAAGGTATTCGGCTACGACAGCTTCCGCCCCGGGCAGGAGGAAATCGTCAGCCGCCTGCTGGCCGGGCAGGATGTGCTGGCCGTGATGCCCACCGGTGCGGGTAAATCCATCTGCTATCAGGTGCCGGCGCTGCTGCTGCCGGGCATTACCATCGTGGTGTCGCCGCTGGTCAGCCTGATGAAGGATCAAGTGGGGGCGCTGGTGCAGGCGGGCGTGGCGGCGGCGTTTCTGAACAACAGCCTCACCGACAACCAGAAGGCCCTGATGCTGCGCCGCGCCCGGGAGGGCTGGTACAAGATCATCTATGTGGCACCGGAGCGGCTGGAAATGCCCGGCTTCCAGCGGTTTGCGCAGGAACGGCCCATCAGCATGGTGACGGTGGACGAGGCCCATTGCATCAGCCAGTGGGGACAGGACTTCCGGCCCAGCTACCTGCGCATCAAAGCCTTTGTGGACAGCCTGCCCAGCCGTCCGGTGGTGGGCGCGTTCACAGCCACGGCTACTGCCCATGTGCGGGATGACATCCGGGAACAGCTGGCCTTGCAGAAGCCCTATGAGGTGACCACCAGCTTTGACCGTCCCAACCTCTATTTTGAGACCCGGCGCGCTCTGCCCAGCCAGAAGCCGAAGGAGCTGCTGGACCTTGTGCTGAAAGAGGGCGACAACGCGGGCATCGTCTACTGCAGCACCACAAAGCAGGTGGATGAGACTGCCCGCCTGCTGCAGAGCCGCGGCATCCGCGCCGCTGCCTACCACGCTAAGCTGGATGCGGATACCCGGCGGAAGAATCAGGACGATTTCCTCTATGACCGGGTGCAGATCATGGTAGCCACCAATGCCTTCGGCATGGGCATCGACAAGCCCAACGTACGGTTCGTGATCCACTATAACATGCCCAAGGATGTGGAAAGCTATTATCAGGAGGCCGGGCGTGCAGGCCGCGATGGACAGCCCGCCCGGTGCACGCTGCTCTATTCCGGCACCGATGTGCGCACCATCCGCTTCTTTATTGAAAAGGAGATGGAGGCAGACAACGGCCTGCCCGCCGATGTAAAGGCCGAAGCTGCCCGCAAGGCCGAGGAACGGCTCAAGTACATGACATTTTATTCCACCACGCAGGACTGTCTGCGTGGCTTTCTGCTGCATTACTTCGGCGAAGCTGCACCAAAGAAATGCGGCAGCTGCTCCTGCTGTCTGGCCGCAGAGCAGGAAGCGCAGCTGCAGGTGGAGTATTCCCGGCGGCGCGCGGCGGATAATGCCCGCCGCCTGACCGAGAAGCCGCGCCGCACAAAGGCGGTGGCAGGCGAGCTGAGCGAGTTTGACGAAAAGCTGCTGAATGCCCTCTATGCGCAGCGCAAGCGGCTGGCCGGAAAGCAGAATATCCCGGCCTTTATGGTGTTCAGCGATGCCACCCTGCGGGAAATGGTGGAGAAGAAGCCGCTGAGCACCGATGAACTGCTGAATATCAGCGGTGTGGGCGAGAAGAAAGCCGCCCGCTACGGCAATGCCTTCCTGCGCATCATCGAGGATGCCGTGGGCAGCAGAGAGTAAAACAAAAAAAGAAAGCGTCCAGTTTTCCACACGTTCCGTTCAGGAAGTGGAAAACCGGACGCTCCCTGCCGTAAAGTCAAGTGATGAATTCGCAAAAGAAAAGACCCTTCTCGTCAAAAAAACGAGAAGGGTCACTATAATCAATGTTATATCGTGCGAATTTTCAATTTTAGATTAGGCGGAAATTTCTCCAACAAAATTGTAGATGATTTTGACTTCCTGAATTTTCTGCCCATCGACCTTCTGAACCTCGCCAATCATGATTTTCTTGATAAGACGGTTCAGTACAACTTCGTCCAGCTCCTTGATGGCGGCATACTTGCGGATTTCCTCGATAAAGGCATGAACATCGCTTTCCTGTTCATCCGACTGGTGCAGAAGAAGATTCAATTCGCTTAAACGCGCCTTGTTGCTGTTCTGCTCCTGTTCCATAGCATCCGTCAGTTTCAGAAAACGCTGTTCCGAGATGATGCCTTTGCTCTTATCCGTGTAAAGATTCAGAAACACATCATCAATTTCCTGATTCCGTTCTTCCAAACGGCGAATCTCTGTCCGAACCGCAGAAGTATCCGTGCGGTATTGGTTCTCCATGCGGCGGCTCAACCGCTGATAAAAAGCATCCGAATCTTTCATGGCCTGTGCAGCCAACTCTTGAATATCATTCAGAACCAGCTCATGCAGGTCACGGGCTTCGATTTTGTGGCTGGAACATACTTTGCAGCCGATTCGGTTATAGGTCTGACAGGTAAAAAATGCTTTGTCGATGGGTTCACGCTTCTTCTTGGTAGTTCGGTTGACATCCTTTCTGCCGACTTTTTCATACCGTGCCTGCATGGATTTCCCACAGGTGGCGCAGTAAATGATGCCGTGGAAGATGTTGTAGTATGGGCAGTCATTGCCCGTCATAATGGTCGGGCGGCGGTCGATCAGTTCTTGTACCTTCGCCCATTCTTCCGGGGTCACAATTGCTTCATGGCAATTTTCGATAATTTCCCATTCCTCACGGGGGATGAACTTGAACGAACCGGAACGGATGCCCGTTTGGTGTGTCCGGCACACAAGGTGTGCGCCCTTGTAAAACGGGTTACGGAGGATGTGGCCGATTCTTGCTGTACCCCATGTGTAGTAGTTGGCATCCAGTGCTGTATTTGCTTTCACACGGGTAATGGGGATTTTCTCTTCCAGCAGCTTCTTGGCAATTCTCATATTGCCCATCCCGTCAAGGGCGTAGTCGTAAATTTTGCGGATAACGGGTGCTGCATCCGGGTCGATGATAAGATGTCCGTTGTCTTTCGGGTCACGCATCAAACCATAGGGCGGAGTGCCGCCGCAGAACTTGCCCTGCCGGGAACGGGTCATAACGCCAGCCAGAACTTTCTTGGAAATATCACGGCTGTACATATCGTTCAAGATGTTCTTGAACGGGGTAATGTCCATTTCCTGCCGGGTCAGACTGTCCACACCGTCCGTGATGGCGATATACCGGACATGGTGCTTAGGAAAGAAAATCTCGATATAACTGCCAGCTTCGATATAGTTGCGGCCAAGACGGGAAAGGTCTTTCGTGATAACACAGTCGATTTTTCCGGCTTCAATGTCGGCAATCATCCGCTGGAACGCCGGACGATTGAAATTACGCCCAGTGTAGCCATCGTCCACATAGTATTCGTAGCGGAACATTCCGTTCTTTTCCGCAAAGTCTTTCAGCATCAACTTCTGGTTGCTGATGCTCATGCTCTCATTCTCGCGCCCATCTTCCAAGGAAAGACGGCAATAGAGGGCTGTGGTTTTCTGGATATTCTGTTTCTTTCTGCTCATAGTTCTTTCTCCTATTCTATGAGCAGGGACACGACACCATTATAATACCATGTCCCTGCGAGCCTTTCAACGGTCAAATTGGGTTTATCCGGCTTTTCTTTCAAGCCATTCCTCGAACTGCGAGTGCGTCTGACGCTCGATAAGCTGTTCAAAGGCTTCTTTCATAGATTGGTTTCCAGAAAACTCACGGGAAACAATAAATTTCTTCTTCGTCTGCTGCTTCGTGGTGTGCGCAGGCGTATTGCTCATAGGCAGACCTCCATATCCTTGTAACCGAACGCCTGTAACCGGGCAGGAAAACTCTCTTTTTCTGCACGCAGGCATCCGATGCACTTTATATTTTTTCTTATTCTTTTAAGGTTACATGGTTACAGAAAGAGGAAAACGCAGCAGCCATGCGGCTTTTGCACTGTAACTGGAACGTAACCGAATCTGTAACCAGACGTGTAACCGTTGTCCATCAGAAGGGGAAGCCCATCTGCTTGGCCTCCGCGTCTGTTATTTCGGAGAAATCTTCAGCCCCGGTTTCGGGGCTGGTTACGCGCTCCCAGCCTTTCTGAACGCCGTACTTCGGGTAACGCTTGGCAGTCTTGTGAGCCTGCCAGCCTTGGATATCGCCGCGCGAAATTCCTGTGTTCATGATCTCGCAGATAGCGCGGGTCTCCCACTCTGCCGGGATGTTGGTGTTGCCCAGTGCCTCCGCATAGAGCTGCTTGGAACACACCCGGTCACCCGTGTAGTCCTCCAGAAAGGCATAGATCATACCCGCCTGCGCGTCCTCCTGCATGAAGTCCTGTTGATGGGCTTGCAACGTTTCCTGCATGGCGGGGCTGAACGCCAACCTGTAGTCGCCGCTGTTGTAAATCGTCATGGCTTCTGCCCAGAGCTGATCGATATAGGCGCGAGATTCCTCCTCGTTGTCCAAAATGTGGGTCTCAGCCAGTTCCGCATCCACCGGGATGGGGATAAAGCGGCGGTTGCCCGTGCGGTCACGGGGCAAAAAATCCTGCCGATTGGTCGTGCCAGCAAAGATGCACTGGCGCAGACGGTCGGCAGGATGGGTCTCGTAGGGGACTTTATAGGTTTCCTTCTGTTTACTGAGAAAACTTTTGATCTCCTCGATACTCTTGGCATTGGCGGTGGCGATCATCTCCGACATTTCGATGATCCAGTGGCCTTGCAGCTTTCGGTACACGTTGTCGTCGTCCAGCCGCCGCAGGTCGTCCGAGAACCATTCATCCTTGACCGCCAACAGCCGAAAAAAGCTGGACTTTCCTGTGCCTTGTCCGCCCACCAGACAGAGCATGGTTTCAAATTTGCATCCCGGCTGGAATACCCGCTTGATGGCCCCCATCAGGAAGATCTTCATGGCTTCGCAAGTGTACTCGTCCTCCGCAGCACCGAGAAAATGGTATAGGACGTGGGAGATCCGTTCTGTGCCGTCCCATTGCAGACCGTTCAGGTAATCCCGGATGGGGTGATAGCGGTTCTCGTTGGCAACAATGCGGATGGCAGATTCGATTTTCTTTTCGCTGGAAATGCTGTATTTCTCCATCCTCCGCAGGATATACTTCATGTCCGTGTCGTTCAGCGTTTTACCGGAACGGGGCCAGCCCACAGGCTTTACAATGTCGATCCCTCCATTTCAACGTCTTGGTGGGGTGGGTGCGCAGCAACTTTGCTGCTGAATCTGCCGCCCGCGGTGCGCCAGATAATACCCAGTAGGATATGACGCACGGCATCATATCACTGGGCAAGGCGTTCCCCCTTGACTCCCTTCAACGGGCCATTTTGGCCCGTTGATTTTGGCAAGCTGGCGGTCAAAGATTTGCGAATCCCTGCCCACCAGCTCGTCCGGCTTTTTCAGTGGGCCATTTTGACCCACTGAATCCGTTACGGGTGAAATCAAGTGCCGGATGGCGGCACCTGATTTTCAACGACCTTGAGGCGTTACAGGTAGAATCAAGTGCTCATTTTGATTACCTGATTTTTACGGAGCGGGGTGGCGTGTTACAGAAAAACCGAAGTTTTCAAAATGATAACTCCGGTGGCTTCGTTACGGCTAAAATCAAGTTACGGAAAGCGGAACTTGATTTCAGAGGACAGCCCAAATTCCCACTGTGGGGATTTGGGAGTGAGCAATTAGGCGTTACGGTATTTTGGTACTTCCCAAAATGGGAAGTGCCACTTTACTAAGTAAAAGCAGCATCAATACTTATCCGGCATTCGCTTTACGCTGGCGGTAGCCTTTCTGCCGACAGCCATTGCTACAATATCTGGCATCTGCCCGGATCGGCAAGAACTGCTCCCCACAGCAAGCGCAGGTATACGTTCCACGTTCGGCACGCTTTTTAAGGCTTTTCCGCAGATTCAGCATCTTGTGGCCGCAGGTCTGAAAGCTGCAATATTTGCGGTTTCGGGTCTGGGTGTAGATGACCTTGCGGCAATATTCACATTGGATTCTGCGCACACTGGGGTCGCCATCAATGAAATATTCCATCAGGGTGTCCTGATTTTCACGTTCCCATTGTTCTGTTGTCATAGGTATCCTCCTTTGGCTGTTACGGATATATGGTGGTTATCAAAAATGGGAACCACCACTTTTACACAATAAAGCGTTACGATTGTCTGGTTGGTGATCAAAATGATCACCAACTAAACCTTCTCTGTTATGGCTGAGTGGTGATTTGCGGTTTTCGTAACCCAGCACTTTTCACCGTGGCTTGACATAATGTTAAGTCGAGGTCATCCGTGACGCATAAGGTTGATCTGGTGAATGACGCTTTGTGTCATTCACCAGATCAACTGGCCATTTTGACCAGTTGATATTGGGGGTGCCGTTCTCCCTGCGTGGATTTCCTGCCCCCTTCCAGCGGCGTTTTCCGGCTCTCCCACTTGGGGGTCATTGCCGGGTATCCCATGCAGACGGTCATGCGGTTTTCAAGGTCCAGTGCCAGATTTGGCAATAAAAAATCGCCACACAACAACCTGAACCTGACCATCCCTTCCGGGATGGCCTTGGTTCGGGTTCGTTATGTAGCGATAAGAAAGTCAAAAACTTGCTCCGGCTCCTTCAGGAGCCGAGCTGGAACTCTAGGTAAATATGTTATATTAAATTGTTGGGATAGATTACCACAAAAATCGAGCCGTGTCAACAAAAAGTTTTGAAAATACGCTACTTTCGGCAGAGTGCAAGAAAACACGCGGGAAACTTTGGCAAAAAGAGAGAGGGCTGGACGATGCCAGCCCTCTTGACATGATTCGAGAAAAACTCAAAAAGACTTCCGCAATTTTGAGTTATAATATTCGACATTTTTGCTGGTTCATGGTACACTACATCCAATCCACACGAATCAGTTGGAGGTGGTTGGGTTGCTTTCCCTGTACTTAGCTGTTCTTGACGATCAAAGCAAAGAAGAGCAATTTATAGATGTATATAATACCTACAAACGGCTGGTCTACCATACCGCTTACAAAATTATGGGCGATTCGTATCTGGCAGAAGATGTACTGCAAGAGGTGTTTTTGTACGTTGCCAAAAATTTTTCTAAAATTCATCGAGAAAACTGTCACGAACTCGCTGCTTATCTCGTTAGTTGTAGTAGAAGCCGTGCTTACGATATGCTTCGCAAGCAGCGGGAAGAACTGCTGGAAGAAATCCCGGACGCACCAGATGGAGCCCCGGTGCCGGATGATGCAGCAGTCAGTACTGATAACATCCAACATCTGACAGAACTGATTAGACAGATGAAACCGATGTACCGTAATCCTCTTCGCCTTTTGGCAATGGGCTACACCAACCGGGAGATTGCCGAATCGCTTGGACTGACGGATGAAGTGGTTCGGATGCGGCTTTTCCGTGGAAGAAAACTATTGTGGAAGGAGCTGAACAGCCGTGAGTGAGCGGACAGAGATCTCTTTTGATGCAGCTTTGATGATGGCACTCCGTGCAGATGCACAGAAAGAACTGGACGAGCTGCCAACTTCGGCACAGCTTAAAGAACGCTACCCGGATAGCTCCCGATGGGACGAACGAATGGCAGCAGCCTTACAACAGAAGAAAAAGCATCGTCCAGTGCTGAAACAACTGCTGGTTACAGCATTGACGCTGGTGTTGCTAGCCATTGGCGCGCTTGCGGTCAGCGCAGATTTCCGTAAAGCAGTCTATACGATGATTCAAAAATTTCTGCCCATTGAGATGCAGTTGACGTATCAAGTGGATGGCGAGCCGCTGGAGCGATTGCCAGATGGATACAGCGATCATTATGTGCCGGACGGATTTGAACGAGATCGTGAGCAGGAATTTGAAAGCGCAGAAAACTTTTTGCACGTTTACTCGTCAAAAGAAAGCGGCAAAGGATATACTGTTCGCTGCTCCATTATACAGCCGGGGCAACAGTCCTCGTTTGACAATGAGCATACAACTTATGAGAATGTAAAAGTTGGAGATGCAGACGCAACTTTGGGAACGAGCGTAGGAGAAAACGGAGACACTGTTTATATTTTAAGCTGGGAGCAAGGAGGCGTTTCAAATACGATTATGGGAAACATCTCACGAGATGAGATCGTGAAAATCGCTGAAAACGTATTTTAATATGAAACTCCATGTTATTTGTTGGAACTCATAAATAGCATGGAGTTTTTTTGTATAAGTATACAAATACAACAAAAACTAGAAAATTTTTCAAAAAAGCTGTCACAAACACAAGGCGAATTACGTTGACTAAGCAAAAGCTCCTATTGGGAGCAAAAAATTGGAGGTACATTATCTATTTACAATCTTGGAAAACCTCTTTCCGATGATATAGATACGTTGAGTACATCTCTATATGAATCGATAATGTCAGAGAGCGTTGAAGGATAGGACTTTTTTTACATAGTTTGAATTTATTATCTTGACAACTTGAATCGCTAATGACTAACAGTCCTCTATTTGCAACAATTGCAAGTAGAGGACTGTTGTTTTGGTTTGGATATTTTAATTAAAGATCAATCTTTTAATCTGCCATGGTCACAGCCAAGTGATAGGTAATGCTCGATTTCACCACCCAGCACAAGCTGGGCGTACTCCAAGGGCTTGTTGTATAGTAAAATCAGCGGTAATACCGGTTTCTCTTTCATGAAAGTGTCGTTCATCATTTTTCCTCCCTGGAACACGTTATGAGATATTTTTGCGGCGATGCCATGCCATCATCACGAGAGCAACGAGCAAAGTGGCAGTTTCGGCAACCGGAAATGCAAGCCAGATTCCGTTCAGATGGAACAATTTGTCCAGACACCATAAGGCGGGAACAAGGAAAAGCATCTGCCTGCATAATTGGATTGCCATGCTGGAACCTACTTTTTCCGTAGCCTGAAAATAGGTGGAAACCATAGTAGAGAGACCGCAAAACAGATAGCTTGCCGCCATGATCCGCATGGCGGAGATGCCAAAGGAACGCATAGCTTCCGACGCCGTAAACAATCCTAGGATCTGCGTCGGAAAGAGGAGGACAGCCAACGTCCCCAGTATCATCATGCCGGTGACCAAAACAGTTCCATATCGGAAAGCGGAATGCAGCCGTTCGCTGTTGCCTGCGCCGTAGTTAAACCGCATAATAGGCAAACAGCCCTGAATCAAGCCGTTTACTGTCATAACGATCAGCTGCTGCACCTTAAAATACGCACCGAAGAAAGCAATCGCCGTATCGGAATACGCCACCAGGAACAGATTGACGAACGTCACCATAAACGAACTGAGGGCGTTCATAATAAAAGATGGCAGGCCAAAGGCAAAAATACGGCGGATCATCTGCTTTTGCAAATGAAAGCCTTTGATTTTTACCTGCACTTTCTGCTTTTTGCCCAGCAGCAAAGCAAATGCCAAAATCATGGATACTGAATAGCCCGCAACAGTAGCCACCGCAGCGCCGCGGATTCCCATAGGTGGGAAAACACCAATGCCAAAAATTAGGAGTGGGTCAAATACAAAATTAACGACCACTCCTGCAATCTGGAACCACATGGGAGCGACCATGTTCCCGGTGGCCTGTATCATCTTCTGGATGGCGATATGCACCATATTGGGAATTTGCATGAAGGAGCACACACTCATATAGGCGATGCTCAGCTGATAAATTTCTTCATTATTGGTGAATGCCCGAAAATAGGGTTTCATAATCAGTAATGCCAGAAGATTGAGCAAAGCACCAATTCCAAAGGCCAGTAACAATCCATGTGTGACGGTTGTATTTGCATCATCCTGCTTTTTCTGTCCAAGATATCCTGCTATCAGCACATTCACGCCGACACCGATCCAGATAGACGCCGCATTCATCAATGTTGTAATCGGGAATGCCAGAGAAACAGCGATCAGTGCATTCTCACTCAACCGTGCCACAAACGCGCTGTCTATCAGGTTATAGGAATATTGCAGGAACATGGAAATCAGCGGCGGTATCGACATTTGCCAGATGAGCTTTCCAACGGGCGCGACCGCCATTTTGTTATTGGTCTGCATGCTTTCCCTCTTCTCCACAAATTGTCCGAACAATATAGTTTTGTTTGCGTGCTGCGGGCTGACCGACTTCCTGGGCCGGATAAGTCCCTGCTTCCAGTACAGCGTCCAAAGCCTTGGAAGGGACCGATTCCGATTTATAAGCCCGTACACTACGGCACGTCTTGATAAGAGACAAAAAATTTTTTCCCATACAGATATAGTCCTCCATTCTGCTAATACTTCTGAGATACAGGCAACAAAAAAGCCACACAACTATCACAAGATAGCTGTGTGGCAAAAAGATGACCGAATCCGGAAAAGTCCACTAAAGTTTTGCGTTTATTATTATAGCGAACTTGAAGGAGTCTGTCAAGCATCAATCATTACGGAATTGTGGCGGCTGTCTGTTGTTTTTTGTGTTACTTTATGGCACATGAGAAATTCTGTCTGGTTTTGTACTCGTAGTGAGTGGGCATGTTCTCCCATGGGGAGGCCACCCATCAGTCCAATTCATTCAGTACGATATTGGATAGGATATTCAAGGCTCGGAATGCTTCTCGATATGGTAAAATATCCGGATCTTCCTTGACTTTTCTTCCCTCAAAACGCTGCATTGCAGCTTGGATACTTTCATCTAAAAATTGTTCAATCTCTGGGTATGCGTTATTATTATCAATGCCTTTTGCCATAACAACACCAAAACAGGCACTCGGCAGTTCTTCAAAAATTTCTTTTTTAACAACAAATCTCATTTTATGCCCTTCTTATCTGCACTTGACCGGAATACATATTTCAGTCACAAATTTTTCACTGTCATTAGTAATGCCATAGTCTATGAGCGTGATTTCTCGCGAAAAGCCAACAATCTGTATCTGTTCTTTTGTGATGTAGTCAAGGAGCTTTTCATAGTGCGCTGGAGCTTCTATATGACTGCCTCGAAAACGCAGCCGTACACAAAGTGTTTTGGGAAGAGTAATGGTTTCACCTGTATAAATGTCCTCTTGATCCAGTATTAGAAAAATGCTGTCATAACGATTTACTATTGATTGCTGCAAATGTTCCGCGGAAATGCCAAGTCCGACCTTTCCAAGAAATACAACGGCTTCGGCATCAGATTGATCCAGCTTTCTAATCGGCACTTCCATATCAAGAGAGCCATCTACTTTCAGTGGAGCATCTACCCAAACAATGCGACAGGACGGAAGCTCTATTAAGGAAACGGTATCCAAAGGCACACTTTGTGCGTCTCGCAGCCAATTTAAGCGGTGGTTAATCTTTTGTTCTATACGTTGTAATTCTTGTTGCTTTTTCAGGACTGCATGCTTTTGCTGTAACAACTTTTCCTCAATACGGCTGATATCCTTATTTTTGAGAAAGTCCTCAATCTCGGCCAAAGGCATATCCAATGCCCGCAAATACCTGATTGTGTTGAGTACTTCAAATTGTTCGGTGCCATAGTAACGATAGCCAGAATCTGAGGAAATGTATTCTGGTGTAAGCAAACCGATATGTTCATAGTGCCGCAAACTACTAACACTGATATGAAACAATTTTGACACTTCACCTATTGGGAAAAGATTTTTCCGATCCATATCTTACTCCTCCACCAGAACAAGCGTTGATTTGCGCCGTATGACTCCAAAGGCGATTAGGCAGATCACGACCGATAGCAGTGAGCCTGCCGCGGTAGCCAGTCCCATCGGGAGAAGCGTTGCCGGGAATAATTTTGAGGTCACATAAACGCCAGGCACACGCATCAATACAATGGCGAGAATATTGTGTAAAAACGACAGGCCGGATTTCCTGCATGCGCAAAAAAAGCCGCTAAAACTAAAATGAATGCCAGCAAAAATACAGTCAAAAATGTAACCACGCAGATACTGGCCGCCGAAACGGACCACCGCCGCTCCGTCCGCAGTGCTGGGATCAGTGAACAGCGAAACGATGCCTTCCGCTGTAAACTGGATCGCGATAGAAGCAAGCACGCCAAAGCCTGCGGCGAGCATCACCGCATAGCGCAGCGTTTGAATGGCCCGCTCCGGTTTGCCCGCACCGATATTTTGCGCTCCCAAGGCAGAAACGGTAGACAGCATAGAGGAGGGGACCAAAAAGAGAAAACTGATCACTTTCTCCACAATCCCGACTGCCGCTGCGTCATTCAGTCCACGCTGATTGGCAATAATCGTGATAATAATAAAAGCAACTTGAATCAGGCCGTCCTGAAACGCAATCGGGATGCCGATCCCCAAAATTTTCCCCATGACCGCACGGCAAGGCTTGAAGTCGCTTTTTTTCAGAACGATGCTCCTGCGTTTCAAAATAACGGTCAGGGAAACAACTACACTGATTGCCTGAGAGAGAGTTGTACCAAGGGCTGCGCCCGCAGGCCCAAGGTGCAGCACACCCATAAAAAGATAGTCTAAAGCGATGTTGGCAGCACAGGCTGTGGCAATAAAGCACATCGGGCTTTTGCTGTCGCCCAACCCTCGAAAAATAGAACTGATAATGTTGTAGGATGTAATAAACGGAATCCCGATAAAGCAGATGGTCAAATAGGTGACCGTACCACTCACCGCATCCGTTGGCGTAGATATGGCAACGACAATGGGATGAACAAGGGATAACAGGATGGCCGTAAGTGCAATGGAAACCACCAGAAACAATATTACCGTATTCCCGATGTTATGCGCTGCCTGTTTTCGATCTCCTGCCCCCACCGCCTGGCCGACGCTGACGGTTGTTCCCATCGATAACCCTACAATCATAACCGTAAGCATGTGCATCACTTGTGAGCCGATAGAAACAGCGGTAGTACTGGCTACACCCTCGAACTGTCCGATGATTAATAGGTCAGCCATGCCATAGAGCGTTTGAAGAAAATACGAGAGCAGATACGGCAATGAGAATAATACAACATTTTTGAACACACTGCCGGTAGTAAGGTTTTTTTCCATATTGCCTAATCCTTCTTTTTTGTTAAACTACCAATATTATAATATCTACAACAGATGTAGAGTCAAGCGCTTTTTCTCATTTTGTAGTACCGTTCAAATGACTTTTTGTAAGTTTATTTTTTTCACGCAAATTCTTGAGAATATCTCGTGTTTCCATGTCTGTCCCTCCTAAGGAATATGTTATTATTTATTATAAAACTGCAAACCTTATTTTAACAAGCAACTCGCTGTTGCTATGGAATAGTGGATGCTGTCAATCAAATTCTTGCGTGTTTCTTTATGGCACATGAGCATTTGCGGAGGGGTTATCGCCGCCGTAACCCTCCATCAGGTTGACGGCACCCCACACGCCCAGACCGGCACCCAATGCCACAACCAGAGTCTTCAGAACGTCCACTGCGCTGTTAAAGAATTCCATAGAAAAATCTCCTTTATTTTGAAAAAGTGACCCTGCACACACCTGAAATCCGTTTGCAAAAAGCCGAAAACCACGGCGAAGGCTGATTTTCCGGTGTACCTGTTGGGTCAATGGGTAAAAAATAACCGCTCGTCTTATCAGGCGGGCGGGAGTGAATCGGCATCTATTTGATAATGAGCATACAGTGTACGAAACCGTAAAGGTCGGAGAAGCAGATGGCGTACTTGGAACTAGTACGGATGAACATGGAAAGAATGTTTATACTCTAAGTTGGGAATATCAGGGGATTACACATACCGTTATGGGAAACATTCCATACGATGAGATTATGAAAATTGCGGAAGGTATCCGTTAAGAAAGCCGGACATTTGTGAGAGTACACAAATGTCCGGCTTTCTTTTTGTCTGAACTTACAAAGATGGAAAATTTGAAAAAATTTCTCCTGAAAATTGAAACGAAGCGAATGCGAATTGCGTTGATTATACAAAGGCTCTTGTTAGGAGCAAAAAAACGGAGGTGTATAAATGAGGCCGTCAATGAAAGTAAGGATTGTTCGTTATGGTTTTATAGGTGTCGTTGCAGTGCTTATAATTCTATGTGGAATGAAATTTAGCAATATGTACAAAGATTACCAAAAGCTTCAATTCAACCAAGAACAGATCGATACACAAGTATCTGTTTTGATGTCCATGCTTTTTTCAGACTTGTACTATTCCGACCCCATTGATTTGGGCGAGACCAAAGAGCATGCAGATGAACTTAGCGTTTTGCTTCAAGTAACATCCTATGATGAAATTCCTCATTTTAACGATATTGCCAACAAATTGATTGAAATATCGAAGAATGTTGAGTCACGTCCGGCATTTAGTGAACAGACCATTGAACTGTTTCAAAGTTTTATTTACAATCTTGGAAAACCTCTTTCCGATGATATAGATACGTTGAGTACATCTCTATATGAATCGATAATGTCAGAGAGCGTTGAAGGATAGGACTTTTTTTACATAGTTTGAATTTATTATCTTGACAACTTGAATCGCTAATGACTAACAGTCCTCTATTTGCAACAATTGCAAGTAGAGGACTGTTGTTTTGGTTTGGATATTTTAATTAAAGATCAATCTTTTAATCTGCCATGGTCACAGCCAAGTGATAGGTAATGCTCGATTTCACCACCCAGCACAAGCTGGGCGTACTCCAAGGGCTTGTTGTATAGTAGCCAGTCCAGTTCTGCCCGCTGTGCCGGAGTGTTGCCGTACTCGTCCTCAATGGCGATACAATCAATGGAAAGGGTAGTGCCATCTGCGAACCGGGCTTCCACCCGGTTGGTGTCCATATTGTAGCGGCAGGAAAGCAGTTTGTTCATGCGAAAACCTCCTGTATGTATTCGTTGTTCAAATCCAGTTGGTCGTGTCCCTGCTCGTGTGAATTTAGGGCAACTGAATTCATCACGAGTAATTATGGCACATCTTTTCTGTTATGTTTATTTTTCCATAGTATGGGTGGCGAACACCTTTTCGTCCTCCCACCACACGGGCTCCCCGGCGGCAAGGGTCTTTTTCACATCCAGCAGACGCTGGTTGCTGCTGCCGCGGAACCGCAGGGAGATATCGTGCTTTGCCTGCACGAACTCGCCGTCCACCAGCACATCCAGCAGGCTCAGCAGCTCGTCGGTGGCTTCACACCGGGCAAGGCTTGGCTCTTTGCCGGTCAGCTGTTCCCAGGTGTAGCCGGAATAGCACCATACCGTTTTGTTCGGGTACAAGGCCTTGAAGTTGCGCACGAAGGGCAGCAGCTCCCGCTGATTTTCCGGCTCCATGGGTTCGCCGCCCAGCAGCGATAGGCCCGCGATATAGTCCGGCTGGCAGGAAGCAAACACTTCGTTGCGGGTGGCTTTATCGAAGGGCTGGCCGTAGTCAAAGTTCCACGCCACGGCGTTGAAGCACCCCGGGCAGTGGTGGCGGCAGCCGGACACGAACACGCTGGTGCGCACCCCCGGGCCGTTGGCAATGTCATAGTATTTGATGGTTGCATAGTTCATAGCTTCATTTCAAGCTGGCTCGCCCTCTCCGTCACCTGCGGTGCCACCTCTCCCAAAGGGAGAGGCCTTGGCAAATCGGCAAAGTTTGCCGTACTGCCAAAGGCTCCCACTTTGGGGGAGCTGGCAAAACCGCAAGGTTTTGACTGAGAGGGCGAGGGCGCTTTCCTTTATGCAAAAATTACAGATGCAGCACGCGGTCCTTGATCTCCTGCGTGCGGCCCTGATTCCAGAATTGGGTGCCGATATAGCCACAGGTGCGGCGGGCAACGTTCAGCTTGTTCTGGTCGCGGTTGCCGCACTTGGGGCACTCCCACACCAGCTTGCCGTCATCCTCCACGATCTTGATCTCGCCGTCATAGCCGCACACCTGACAGTAATCGGATTTGGTGTTCAACTCCGCATACATGATGTTGTCGTAGATGAACTGCAGCACGCTCATGACGGCTTCCAGATTGTCCTGCATGTTGGGCACTTCCACATAGCTGATGGCACCGCCCGGGGACAGGCGCTGGAAGTCGGATTCAAACTTCAGCTTGGTGAAGGCATCGATCTGCTCCGACACATGCACATGGTAGCTGTTGGTGATATAGTTCTTGTCGGTAATACCGGGCACGATGCCAAACCGCTTCTGCAGGCACTTGGCGAACTTGTAGGTGGTGGATTCCAGCGGGGTGCCATAGAGGGAGTAGTCGATGTTCTCGGCCTTTTTCCATGCGTTGCACTTGTCGTTCATGTGCTGCATCACGCTCAGAGCAAAGGGCTTTGCACCGGCATCGGTGTGGCTCTTGCCGGTCATATACTTCACGCACTCATACAGACCGGCATAGCCCAGACTGATGGTGGAGTAGCCGCCGAACAGCAGCTTGTCGATCTTTTCGCCCTTCTTCAGGCGAGCCAGTGCACCATACTGCCACAGAATGGGAGCGGCATCGCTGGGAGTGCCCAGCAGTCGCTTGTGCCGTGCCTGCAGTGCGCGGTGGCACAGGGCCAGACGCTCGTCGAAGATCTTCCAGAACTTCTCAAAGTTGCCCTTGGAGGAGAGTGCCACATCCACCAGATTGATGGTGACAACGCCCTGATTGAACCGGCCGTAGTACTTGGGCTTGCCGGTCTCGGGGTCCACATAGGGGGTCAGGAAGCTGCGGCAGCCCATGCAGGTGTAGCAGTGGCCTTCGCCGTTTTTGTCCACCTTGAGCTCCAGCATCTTCTTTTCGGAGATATAGTCGGGCACCATGCGCTTTGCAGTGCACTTTGCGGCCAGCTCGGTCAGATAATAGTAGGGAGTGCCGGGGCGGATGTTGTCCTCTTCCAGCACATAGATCAGCTTGGGGAAGGCGGGGGTAATCCACACACCGGCCTCGTTCTTCACGCCCTGATAGCGCTGGCGGATGGTCTCCTCAATGATGATGGCAAGGTCTGCCTTCTCCTGCGGATTGCGCGCCTCACCCAGATACATGAACACGGTGATAAAGGGGGCCTGACCATTGGTGGTCATCAGCGTGACCACCTGATACTGGATGGTCTGCACACCGCGGTTGATCTCGCTGCGCAGGCGGCGCTCTACGATCTCCTTCTTGCGCTCAGCAGAAACGTCCAGACCGGCCATTTCCACTTCTACCTCAGCGGCGATCTTCTTGCGGGAGACATCCACAAAGGGGGCGAGGTGGGTCAGGCTGATGCTCTGGCCGCCGTACTGGTTGGATGCCACCTGTGCAATGATCTGGGTGGCGATGTTGCAGGCGGTGGAGAAGCTGTGAGGCTTTTCAATATAGGTGCCGGAAATGACGGTGCCGTTCTGCAGCATGTCCTCCAGATTCACCAGATCGCAGTTGTGCATGTGCTGGGCAAAGTAGTCGGAATCGTGGAAGTGGATCAGGCCCTCCTGATGGGCCTTGACGATCTCCGGGTCCAGCAGCAGACGGGCGGTCAGATCTTTGGAGATCTCACCGGCCATATAGTCGCGCTGTACGCTGTTCACGGTGGGGTTCTTGTTGGCGTTCTCCTGCTTGACCTCTTCGTTCTGGCACTCGATCAGGCTCAGGATGCGCTCATCGGTGGTGTTGGTCTGGCGCTTCAGGCTCTGCACATAGCGGTAGGTGATGTAGTGCCGGGCCACATCATGTGCCTTGATGTCCATGAGCTGGTTTTCCACCATATCCTGCACTTCTTCCACGCTGACGGCGCGGTTCAGCGCCTGACACTGGTCGGTAACAGCAGCGGCGATCTGGGTGATCTGGTCCTTGGTCAGACGGCTCTGGCCGCTCACAGAATCGCTGGCCTTGGTAACAGCGGTGATGATCTTGGTGATATCAAAGGGGACCTCTGCACCGTTGCGTTTGATGATCTTCATCGGCTCTCCTCCTTAACAAATAAAGCACAGTGTGAACGGGTATCTCTTACAATAAGAGATACCCGTTTTGCGCACACGATATCCAACAAACTGAATGTAGCTCTATTCTATCACTATCTAGTGGCAAGTCAAGGAAAATACCACTACATTTTGCGTTTTGGAGTTTTAGCCAAAATTCATGGATAATTTTCAGGATAAAATCTGAGCCAAGACCTCTTGACAACGCACCCCCGTTTCCGAGGTGTAATATCGCAAAATATTATACGGCGAAAGCTTATAATACATTATATAAGCAAAGAGAAGAGGCATTCGTGCCAAGCTGCACCAAAGTAGCTGCGGCGCATAGACCTCACGGTCAGATGCCGTTTCCGGTCGTGCGCAAAAAAGAATGGAAAAAATCTGTCAAAAAGTGTTGACAAGGAGGCAGGGGTGTGGTATTATACTTGAGCGCCAAGCGCTGAGGCAAAAGAATG
>NZ_QVGY01000009.1:0-137415 GCF_003604105.1 Faecalibacterium sp. AF10-46
CCGAAGATAGTTCGCTGGAAACGGCGCGTGAAAATAGGTAGTCGCCGGCTTGAACAGAAAACGCTTTGAGAGAAATCTCAAAGCGTTTTTTCTTGTCGGAAAATCAATAATTGAAATTCAAGGTACGATGCGATAGAATGAAAAGGGCAGGTGAAGAGAATATGGCATATGGAAAATCTATTGAGCTATTTTTGGTGAACGGGTCGCCAGACAGCATTATAACGGCAGAGCTTTCGAACTGGAACGGTAAAGCAATAAAAATTCCAAGGATTGACGTTCCGTCCTGTACGAGAAATGATATTATGCAGGCGGGCGTTTATTTCTTATTTTGCAAAGAGGATGATGGAACAGAAGCTGTATACATTGGTGAAGCGGAAAATGTAAAAGAAAGACTTGTACAGCATATCCGTGATTATCAAGCCGAAAAAGAAAAGTATTACTGGACTACAGCTGTGATTTTTGTTGGTCGGGATTTGAATAAAGCATTGATACGGTATCTTGAAAATCGCTTTGTTGAAATTGCGAGAAATTGTAAACGCTATGAGGTTCTTACAAAAAATACATATCGCAATACTGTGATGAAAGAATCTCAAATTGCTGTAATGGAAGAATTTATTGACAATGTGAAAATTCTGATTAGTGCATTGGGATATAAGGTTTTGGAAGCTGTTTTAAATACACCTACGCAAAATGATTCTTTACTTGATGATGAAATGTTGAGCATTGAAATTGGAAATGTTAAAGCAAATGGTAAAGTGACAACGGAAGGTTTCGTTGTGCTGAAAGGTGCAACAGTAAATGAAAAAACATCCGACAAATCTTTGACCGCGGGTGCAGTGAAGTTGCGAGAAAAGTATTTTCAGGATGGGCATGTAAAAGATTTAGTACTGACAGATGATATCCTTTTTTCGAGTTCTTCGGCGGCAGCTGATTTCCTTTTAGGGTATAGTGTGAGTGGGCCCAGAACATGGAAAACAACGGATGGAAGAGCATTAAAAGACCTTGAAGCAAGTACAGTTTAAGATATTGGAGAAGTCGGCAGGCATTGTGAGGTGTTATTGTATCTTCCCAATGACAGACAATCATAAAAAGCGGCCCCGCCGCGTTGAGCATTCAACGTGACGGGGCCGCATATTTTATTGGCTGGAGTTTACTTATTATCAGCCACCATCATCTTGCTGGCCTTGTAGATGTCGCCGCAGCCGAGAGTGATGACCAGATCGCCCTCCCGGGCGTTCTGCTTGACCCACTCGGCGGCCTCCTCCAGACTGTTCACCAGAACAGAGCCGGGAATCTGAGCGGCCAGTTTTGCACTGGTAATGGTGGGATCGTTGGGCTCACGGCTGCCCATGATCGGGGTCAGCACGGTGATATCGGGAATCTTGAGCACATCCACAAAGTCGTTGAACAGCATCTTGGTGCGGCTGTATGTAAACGGCTGGTGGACGGCGATCAGACGCTTGTAGCCCATCTCCTTGGCAGTGTTCAGGGTAGCGCGCAGTTCGGTGGGATGATGTGCATAATCGTCCACGACCAAAGCGCCGTTACACTCGCCGTAAACCTCAAAGCGACGGCCGGCACCCTTGAAATTCAGGGCTGCATCGGCGCACTGCTCCACGGTCAGGCCGATGAAGCGGCAGACGGCGCACATGGCAAGCGCATTGTAAATGTTGTGGTAGCCGGGCACAGCCAGACGGATATGGCCGGTGACCTTGTTCCACTCCTTCAGGTCGAACTCAAAGAAGCCGGGCTTGTATTCATTCACGTTCAATGCCTGATAATCGCCGTCGTTCTGGATGCCAAAGGTGCGCACGCGGCGGTCCAGCGTGTACATGACATCCATGGTGTTCTTGTCGTCCGCATTGGCAAAGATCATGAACTTGGTCATCAGGGCAAAGCGCTTGAAGGCAAACTTCAGTTCGCCCATGCTGCCGTAGTAATCCAGATGGTCGTTGTCGATGTTCAGCACAACGGACAGATAGGGGGTCAGCTTGAGGAAGGTCTCGGCGAACTCGCAGGACTCGATCACGATGTCGTCGCCCTTGCCGGCCTTGCCGTAGCCGTTGATGAGGGGCAGCTTGCCGCCGATGACAGCGGACGGGTCGCGGCCTGCCAGCTCCAGCGCGGTGGTGATCATGGAAGTGGTGGTGGTTTTTCCGTGAGTGCCGGAGACGCAGATGCTCTGTTTGTACAGGCGGCTCACGTAACCCAGCAGAACGCTGCGCTCGATGGTGGGGATGCCGTAGGAGGCAGCGGCATTCAGCTCCACGTTATCTTTGGAAATGGCGGCAGAGTAGACCACCATGTCGGTGCCGATCACATTATCGGCGCTGTGACCCAGGCTGACCTTGACACCCATCTCACGCTCGTAGCGGATGATGCTGCCATCCAGCACATCGCTGCCGGAGATCTCGTAGCCTTTTGCGGCAAGGATCTGGATGAGCGGATACATGCCGCTGCCGCCGCAGCCGATGAAGTGGATCTTTTTTACATTGTCCAGCAGGTGCTGGTTGTAATCGGTGTACATGAACATATAAGGCAACCTCCAAATAAATAACGGCCGCAGAGCAGACCGATTCAATCCATTCTATTAGGATACATCTTATTATATAATTTTTGGCGGACAAAATAAACAGGTAAACCCGAATTTTCGGAAAGAACCATAAATCCAATTCGGAATTTGTGATAAGTGTACAAGAAAACCGAAACCGGGAACTGCTTCATAAAAGATTTACATTTGCCTTTCCAAAATACTTAACAACTTTGAATCATCTGTGGTAAAATAGAAAAGGACAATTTTTTTGAGGGATCATAGGCGCGACCGACAGAGGATGCAGAACGGTTTTATAAAAGGAGAAATAACATGAGAATCAAGATCACAGCGGACAGCACCTGCGACCTGTCCGAAGAGCTTTTGGCACAGTGGGACATTGCCCTGATGCCCATGCACATTCTGATGGGCGAGGACAGCTATCTGGACGGCGTAACGATCCACCCGGCAGATGTGTTTGCCTATGTGAATGCGGGTGGCAAAATGCCCAAATCCGCCGCTGCAAATCTGGTGGAATATACCGATTTTTTTGAGCCGTTTGCCAAAGAGTGCGATGCGGTGATCCATATTTCGGTCAGCAGCAAGCTTTCGTCCTGCTTCCAGAATGCGAAGCTGGCGGCAGGCGAATTCGAGAATGTCTATGTGGTGGACAGTCAGAATATCTGTACGGGGCAGGGCTATCTGGTGCTAAAAGCGGCCAAGTGGGCTGCAGATGGCCTGACTCCCCGCAACATTACGATGCGTCTACAGAGCCTTGCCAAACGGGTAGAGCTGAGCTTTGTACTGGACCGGCTGGACTTTATGGCCAAGAGCGGCCGCTGCTCCGGTGTGCTGGCCTTCGGGGCAAACCTGCTGGGCATCAAGCCCGCACTGGAAGTGATCGACGGCGAACTGAAGGTAGTCAAAAAATACCGCGGCAGCCTGCCCATCTGCGTGGGCAAGTACATCACCGACCGTCTGGTGGAACGCGACGACATCGAGGACAGCCTTGTGTTCATCTCCTCCTGCCAGCCGAAGCCCGGCTGCATGGACGCAGTGAAGGCGGGGCTGAAGAAATACGCCAGCTTTAAGGAATGCCACGAGACAGACATCGGCACCACCATCGGCGGCTATTCCGGCCCGGGTACCATTGGCATCGTGTTTGCACGGAAGGAAAAATAAAAAGTGGCTGTTGCACATGCGACAGCCACTTTTTCTCACTGGGAGCGGCGTTTTAGAATTTCATCCAGAATGGCATCGGCCACATCGGCCTTGCTCATCAGCGGCAGCTCACGGGTGCCGTCCGGGGTAATGAGGGTGACTACATTGGTGTCCACACCAAAACCGGCACCGGCCACTTTCAGATTGTTGGCAACCACCATGTCCAGATTCTTTTTGGTCAGCTTTGCAGAGGAGTTTTCCACAAGATCGCGGGTCTCCATGGAAAAACCGCACAGGAACTGGTGGGTCTTTTTGGGGCCGATGGTGCCCAGAATATCCGGCGTGCGTTCCAGAGGGATGGACATGTCGCCGTCCTTTTTTTTGATCTTGTCGTTTGCCACGGCAGCGGGGCGGTAGTCGGCCACGGCAGCGGCCATAATGAGCACATCCGCAGCATCAAAGCGGCTGGTGACGGCTTCGTACATCTGCTGGGCGGTGGTCACGGGCACATCGGTGGTAAACTTGACCGGCTGCAGGGCAGTCTCGCCGTGGATGAGGGTGACATCCGCGCCGCGCATGGCGGCGGCACGGGCAAGGGCATAGCCCATCTTGCCGGTGGAATGGTTGGTGAGGTAGCGCACCGGGTCCAGCGGCTCCTGCGTGGGGCCGGCGGTGACGGTAATGCGCAGACCGGCAAGATCTTTGGGCCGGGCAATGGCATGCAGGATATACTCGATTAGAACATCTTCCTTAGGCAGACGGCCGCTGCCAACATCCTTGCAGGCCAGCACGCCGCTCTCGGAGGGGATCACCGTGAAGCCGTAGCGTTCCAGCGTGGCGATATTATCCTGCGTGATGGGGTTTTCCAGCATTCCGGTATTCATGGCCGGAGAAACGAGCTTGGGGCACTTTGCAGCCAACACTGTGGTGGTGAGCATATCATCGGCGATGCCGTGGGCCATCTTGGCGATGACGTTGGCAGTGGCCGGGGCGACAAGGATCACATCTGCCTTTTTGGCCAGCGAGATATGGGTGACATCAAACTTGAAATCGCGGTCAAAGGTGTCCACCATGCATTTGTGGCCGGTGAGGGTCTCAAAGGTGAGAGGAGTGATGAACTGGGTGGCGTTCCGGGTCATAATGACCTCCACATCGGCTCCCAGCTTGCGCAGTGCGCTGGCCACGTTGGCCATTTTATAGGCGGCAATGCCGCCGCTTACGCCCAGAAGGACGCATTTTCCGTTCAGATCCATTGGTAAAACCTCCTGCAAAAACATACTGTTTCCACATTTCTTACCTTAGTATAATGCAAAAGTTCCGCCAGCACAACAAAATCTTTGTACGGGCTTGTAACTGGGGACAAAATGCGGTAAAATACAGCTTGACAAAGAATAGACAGACTGCGGTGAGGGGCAGGCCATCGGGGAGCTTTCTCCGCCGTCCTGCCGGATACTGCCGCGTTATAAAGGGAAAACAGAATTATGATCTTAGCCATTGATATAGGCAACACCACCGTCGCCCTTGGGGGCATTCGGGACGGACGTGTATGCTTTGTGGCGCGCATGGACACGGTGCGCACCCGCACGGCTGCAGAATATCGTGTCGAAATGGATAAAATTTTTGCGCACCGCCGCCATCCTGAGCGCCCCATGCGCTTTGAGGGCGCTGTGCTCACCAGCGTGGTGCCCCAGATCACCGGGGCACTGGCTGAGTGCGCCCGCCATTATACGGGCAGGAAGCCGGTCATCGTCTCGCCGGAGATCCGAACCGGACTGACCATGGGGGTGGAGGAACCCCACGCCGTGGGCAAGGATCGCCTTGTGGATGCGGCTTATGCGGCGGCAAATTTTCCGCTGCCGGTGGTCACGGTGGATCTTGGCACTGCCACGACCTTTAATGTGGTGGACGAGAACCGCGTGTTCCGGGGCGGTGTCATCTGCCCGGGGCTTTCCACCGGGCTGCGGGCACTGGGCGACCGCTGTGCCCAGCTGCCGCAGGTGCATCTTGGCTCGCCCAAAAGCGCCATTGGCACCAACACCGAAAAATGTATGCTGTCCGGCTCCGTGATGGGCACGGCTGTGCTCATTGACGGCATGGTGCAGCGCATTGAGGAAGAGCTTGGCCGTCCGGCCACTCTGGTGGTAACAGGAGGGCTGGCAAAGTATGTGACACCGCTGTGCCGCCACCCGCTGACCTACGACCCGGAGCTGCTGATGAAGGGACTTGCCCTTTTGTACCAGCTCAATGCGTCCCAGCCGCAGCACCACAGTGCGGGCGGCGGCAGGCACTATGGCCGACAGAACCAGCACGGCCATGCAAAACAGCGCACCTACCCCAAAAAGCGCACCCGCCGCGAGCCGGAAGCGCTGGTAGGCTGACCAACGACAGGATGGGGAGAAAAATCAGATGAAATTAGGCATTCTTGGCACGGGCAAGATCGTGCGGGAATTTTTGCCATGGCTTGCAGAGCACACGCCTTTTACGGTGCAGGCCATCTGCAGCACCGAGCGCAGTGCCGAGCTGGCTCAGAGCCTTTGCGGCCAGTACGGCGTGCCGCAGCACACCACCAATTTTCTGGAACTGCTGCAGTGGGTGGATGTGGTGTACATTGCAGTGCCGAACCTGCAGCATGTGCGCTATGCCCGCGTGGCGCTGGAAGCAGGCAAACATGTTATTGTGGAAAAGCCGCTGGCACCCACGGCGGCCCAGACGGAAGAACTGGTAAATCTGGCACGGCACAAAAAGGTGTTCCTGTTTGAGGCCATCACCACCCAGTACCTTGAAAACTACGCAAAGATCCGGGAGCTGCTGCCCCGCATTGGCACCGTGAAGCTGGTACAGTGCAATTTCAGCCAGTATTCCAGCCGGTACGATGCCTTCTGTGCAGGCGATGTACAGCCTGCCTTTGACCCGGCCTGTGCCGGCGGTGCCCTGATGAATCTTGGCGTATATAATGTAAGCTACATCGTGGGCCTGTTCGGGGAGCCGAATCAGGCCAAATATACCGCCAACATGGAGCGCGGCATCGACACCAGCGGCATCCTGACCATGGATTACAGCGGCTTCAAGGCCGTGAGCATCGCCGCCAAGGACTGCGCGGCCCCGGCCCGGTACATCATTCAGGGCACGAAGGGCTATATCCTGCAGAAGTCCACCGCCAACTGCTGCGGCGGCATCACCTTCCACCCTAACGAGGGCAAGGAAGAGCACTATAACTTGAATGGCGGCAGGCCCCGGCAGGCGGCAGAGTTTGAAGCCTTTGCCCGTGCGCTGGAGAGCGGAGATCAGGAGATGTGCGGCCGGATGCAGGATACCACCATCGCGGTGAGCCGTGTGCTCACGGTGGCCCGCCGCAATGCGGGCATCCGCTTCCCGTGCGACCACTGACCCCCAAAACAGCCATTTCCATTGGAACACGCCCTGACAAAACGCGCTCCAAATTATTTGAATATTTACTTTAAAACCCGCATAGAGCGGGCAGGTTTGCGCCGTATCCGACGTATAGGGCGGAACGGCAGCAGGAGGAAAACTGAATATGAAAAATACGAAAACTCTTACCCGTGTGGCGCTGCTGGTTGCCATTGAGCTGGTCATGAAGATGGTGGGTCTGGGCAGTGTGCCTGTGGGCCCGCTGTACATGAGCTTCCTGACCCTTCCCATTGCAGTGGGTGCCATCACCATGGGCCCCGCTGTGGGCGCATTGCTGGGCGGTGTGTTCGGCGCAGTGAGCTTCTACGATGCCATCACCGGTGCTTCCGCCATGACCGGCGCACTGTTTCAGGTGAGCCCCGTCAACACCTTTATCCTGTGTGTGGGTATGCGTGTGCTGATGGGCCTGTGCTGCGGCCTGATCTTCAGCGGCCTGAAGCGCTTCGACAAGCCCGGCACATGGAGCTACATCGTCAGCGCCATGAGCGCCCCGTTCCTGAACACGGTGTTCTTCATGGGCTGGATCGTGCTGGCCTTCTACGGCTGTGACTACGTGCAGAATCTGGTGTCCGTCAAGGGCGCTGCGAACCCCTTCATGTTCGTGGTGCTGCTGGTCGGCGTGCAGGGCGTGGCCGAGTTCCTTGTCTCCGGCATTCTGGGCGGCATCGTAGCCCGTGCTGTGGCAAAGTTCGTAAAATAAAAGATGTGCCGGATGTCAGGGCGGCGCATTCTATAATCGTGATAAAAAACTCCTCCGGCGAAAGCTGGAGGAGTTTTTTTCACAACAAATATTTCTCGTGCATAGGATGGCCCACGAGCAGGCAAAGGGGGATGCGGCATGGAAGAGAAAAAGCTGTTTGCGGTGGTGGGCACCGATGCCCGGCAGGCGGCGGCAGGCCGGGTGCTGGAACGGGCAGGTTATGCGGTGGGCGGAGCCGAACAGGTTGCACTGGCAGATTATATCCTGCTGCCTCTGCCGCTGGATGCGGCCCGCACCCCGCTGGCAGAGCTGCTGCGGGCCGCAAAGCCCGGTGCGGTGGCACTGGGCGGCAGGCTCTCAGTTCAGGCAAAGGCCATCGCACAGGAAGCTGGCGTGGAGCTGGTGGATTACTTTGCCCGACCGGAGCTGACGGTGTACAATGCCATCCCTACGGCGGAGGGCTGCATTGGCATCCTGCTGGCCGAGCGCACCCGTACCCTGTGGGGCACAAACCTTCTGCTGCTGGGCTTTGGCCCGGTGGGGCAGGCGCTGGGGGCGCGGCTGGCGGCACTGGGGGCAAATGTGACTGTCTGTGCCCGGCGCGCCGAACAGCGTGCGCTGGCCGAGAGCCTTGGCCTGCGGGGGGCAGAGCTTGCCCGGCTGGCCGCGCTGGCTCCGGCCTTTGATACGGTGGTGAACACTATCCCGGCCCCGGTGCTGACCGAGCCGGTGCTGGCGGCTCTGCGGCCCGGCAGCCTGATCGTGGATCTGGCATCGAAGCCCGGCGGCACCGACTTTGCTGCGGCGCAGCGGCTGGGCTGCAAGGCCATCCATGCGCTCAGCCTGCCCGCCGCCTGTGCGCCGGATACGGCCGGGGAAGCGGTGGCACGCACCGTGCTGACCATTTTGCGGGAGCGGGAGGAACACACATGAGCACGCAGAAAAAAGAACGCATTGCATTTGCGGTGTGCGGAAGCTTCTGCACACTGGAAGCGGCGCTTGCGGCAGCGCAGCAGCTGACAGAACAGGGCTGGGAGCTGCTGCCCATCATGAGCTTTGCCGCAAAGCAGGATACCCGCTTTGGCACCGGGCAGTTCTGGCAGGAACGGCTGGAAGCCCTTACCGGCCACGCAGTGCTGGACACATTGCAGGCCGTGGAGCCGCTTGGCCCTAAAAAGCTGGCCAGTGCACTGGTGATCGCGCCCTGCACCGGGGCCACGCTGGCACGGCTGGCGGAGGGCCTTTCCGATACGCCGGTAACGCTGGCGGCAAAAAGCCTTTTGCGGGTGGGATGCCCGGTGGTGGTGGGCGTTTCCACAAACGACGGGCTGGGCGCATCGGGGGAGAACATGGCCCGGCTCTACCAGCGCAAGCACTACTATTTTGTGCCCTACGGGCAGGATGACCCCACCCACAAGCCCAACAGCCTGAAGGCGGACTTTGCCCGTCTACCCGCTGCACTGGACGCTGCGCTGGCCGGGCGGCAGCTGCAGCCGGTGCTGCTGGGAAATCACGACGCGTGAATGTCTTTTCAGCCGGGGCAAAGTGTGGTATACTATTATCTGATGCTTTGCCGGTGCAGTACGACGGGCAGAAAAACGCTCAATGGAGAAAAACCAGATGAAAAAACTGACGGCGACGCTGTGCGTTGTGCTGCTTATGATCTGCGTGTTCGTGCCGGGGGCAGCGGCGGCTGGCCCTGCCCTTGGTGCCACCCGCGCTTACTGCATCATCGATGCAGACACCGGCCTTGTGCTGGCACAGCAGAATATGAACGAAGAGCTGCACCCGGCATCCATCACCAAGGTGATGACGCTGGGCCTTGCCTGCGAAAAGGCGCAGGGGAACTGGGATGATATAAAGCTCACCGTGACCCACGAGGATGTTTACTCGCTGGCGGGCACCGATTCCAGTCACATCGCCCTGCTTGAAGGCGAAGAGGTCCCCCTGACGGATGCACTGTATGCCACCCAGATGGCCAGCGCCAACGACGGCGCGAACCTGCTGGCCGAATATGTGGGAGAGGGCACCATCGCGGACGGCGTGGCAAAGATGAATGCGCGGGTAGAAGAGCTGGGCCTTGCGCACACCCACTTTGCAAACCCTCACGGCATCAGTGACGACGACCACTACACCAGCTGCTACGATATGGCGCAGATCCTGCGCTGGGCACTGGAGCAGCCGGGCTTTGAGCAGGTGTTCACCCGCAATGAGATGTACACCATGGACCCCACCAACATCCAGCCCGTGACCCGCTACTTTTCCCAGCAGGACAAGATGCGCATTGGCTCCAGCCGGTACTACATCTCGTCCATTCTGGGTTCCAAGCTCGGTTATACCAACACGGCCCGCTACAGCTACGCCTGTCTGGCGGAGCAGAACGGCGTCCGGCTCATCTGCGTGACCATGCAGAGCGAGCTGAGCACCGATAAATACAACGATATGCGCACCCTGCTGGATTATGCGTTCAGCACCTTTACCGGCTACACCGACCTGCCCGCGCAGGGCATCACAGCACCACTGAGCGTGGTGGGCGGCGGCGGGAGCCTTGGCACCGTGACCGTCTCCGACCCCGGCGTGCGGCTGCTGCTGGCCAACGGCCTGACTGCCGACGATGTGGAGGTGACGCTGGAACTGCCGGAAAGCTATGTCCTTGGCTCCGACCCGGAGGTGTACGCTGTGTACACCGTCCACGGCGGCGAAAAGCAGGAGAGCACCAGCGTGCGTGTGGATGCGGAAATTTCCGGCCTGCCTGAACTGCTGGAGAACAGCACCGGTCAGGAGCTGGAAGCGGCCAAGGCGGTAAAGCCCCAAAGCCATGCATTCTGGCTGTTGGGCATCTCGCTGGGGTCCACCGCAGCGGCAGCGCTGGTGACCTTTCTGGTGGTGCGGTTCATCACTTGGCGGAAGAAACGCCGCAGAACGCGCACGGAACAGGGACAGACCCGCCGCGGCAAATAAGCGCAAAAGCCTGCGTCGAACAGACTTTTCCAGATAAAACAAACATGCTTCACAAAAAGAGAGGTACAAAATATGGGCAAGTTTACGTTTACTCAGACCGAGATCCCCGGTGTTGTGGTCATTGAGCCGCAGGTGTTCGGCGACGACCGCGGTTATTTTATGGAGACCTATCAGAAGGATCAGTTTGCCGAAGCCGGCATCGATAAGGAATTCGTGCAGGACAACCAGAGCCGCTCCACCCGCGGCGTGCTGCGCGGCCTGCACTTCCAGAAGGAGCACACGCAGGGCAAGCTGGTGCGCGTGACCAAGGGCGAGGTGTTCGATGTGGCCGTGGATTGCCGCCCCCACAGCGCCACCTTCGGCAAGTGGGTGGGCGTGACCCTGTCCGAGGAGAACAAGAAGATGTTCTACATCCCGGAGGGCTTTGCACACGGTTTTCTGGTGCTGAGCGATGTGGCAGAGTTCTGCTACAAGTGCACCGATGTGTACGACCCCACCAGCGAGGGCGGCATCCCCTACGATGACCCCACCGTGAACGTGCAGTGGCCGGACTGCGGCTGCGAGCACAAGACCAGCGCAAAGGACAAGCTGCACGAGCCCTTTGCTGCACAGAAGTTTGAATATTTTGAAAAGTGGTGATCGCCTGTGGCAAAATTCAAAGCAATGTGGAACGGCTTCTGGTGCTACCGCTACCTGCTGTGGAATCTGGTCAGCCGTGACTTCAAGCTCAAATACCGCCGCAGCGTGCTGGGCGTGGTGTGGAGCGTTCTGAACCCGCTGCTCATGTGCCTTGTGTACTGGGCCGTGTTCAGCAGTCTGATGGACATGCGGGGCAGCGGCATCGACAACTTTGCCGTGTTCCTGATGTGCGGCCAGCTGCTGTTCAACTTCTTCAACGAGGCCACCTCCACCGGCATGAGCAGTGTGCTGGGCGCTGCGCCCCTGCTCAAAAAGGTGTATATCCCCAAGTATATCTTCCCGCTGGAAAAGTGCTGCTTTGCCATGGTGAACTGCGTGTTCAGCTTTGTGGCGCTGCTGCTGGTCATGATCTTTACCGGTGCACCCTTCCACCTGACCCTCATCGAGGCGGTCTACCCGCTGGTGACGCTGTTCTTCTTCAGTCTGGGCGTGGGCCTGCTTCTGGCAGCGGCTACCGTGTTCTTCCGGGATATCATGCACATCTGGAGCGTGTTCATCACCGCATTGCTGTATTTTTCCGCCATCTTCTACGACCCCACCCAGATGACCTTTTCCATCGGCGGGTTCAACATGCAGCAGATCATCAAGCTGAACCCCATGTACTGGTACATCACAGGCTTCCGCCGTACCGTGATGTGGGGCATCCCGCTGGATTTCAACATGTTCGCGGTGTGCGGCTGCTGCGCCGTGCTCTCCATGCTGGTGGGCGTGTGGGTGTTCCGCAAAACGCAGGACCGCTTTGTGCTGCATATTTAAGGAGGAAGAACAATGGAACCAATCATCAAAGTGGACAATGTTTCCATGTGCTTCAACCTCTCCAAGGAAAAGCATGAGAGCCTGAAAGAGTATTTTCTGGCCATGGTGCAGGGCCGCCTGCAGTACGATGAATTCTACGCCCTGAAGGACGTGAGTCTGGACATCATGCCCGGCGATTTCTACGGCCTTGTGGGCCTGAACGGCTCGGGCAAGTCCACCCTGCTCAAGACCATTGCGGGCGTGTACAAGCCCAGCAAGGGCAAGGTGACGGTCCGCGGCTCCATCGCCCCGCTCATCGAGCTGGGCGCGGGCTTTGATATGGACCTGACTGCCCGCGAGAACATCTATCTGAACGGCACGGTGCTGGGCTTCTCGCCCAAGTATCTGGACGAAAAGTTTGATGAGATCGTGGAGTTCAGCGAGCTGCAGAACTTTCTGGATGTGCCGCTCAAGAACTACTCCTCCGGCATGGTGGCCCGCATCGGCTTTGCCATTGCCACCATCACCAAGCCCGATATCCTCATTGCGGACGAGGTACTTTCGGTGGGCGATTTCCTGTTCCAGCAGAAGTGCGAAAAACGGATGCAGGAGCTGATGGCGGGCGGCACCACGGTCATTCTGGTGTCTCACTCCATTGAGCAGATCGAGCGCATGTGCAGCAAGGTGGCATGGCTGAGCCACGGCCACCTGAAAATGAACGGCGATACGGCAACGGTCTGCGCGGCCTACAAGGCAACGCAGCGCGGCGAGGCCTGATATGAATGTACGACTGAAACGTGCCAGAGAACTGGCAGGCTATGCGGTGCAGCTGACGAGGGACGAGGGCCTGCCCACCATGCTCAAACGGGGCGCGGGCTTTGTCAAACGCCGCTGCTTTGGCAAGCGTGCCCGCTATCTGCCCGCCAAAAAGGTGCTGGAAGCCCAGCGGGCCGAAATGGCCGGCAAAACGGCGGCAGACTGCGGCCTGCCCATCATCAGCATCCTGACCCCGCTGTATAATACACCGGAAAAATACCTGCGGGAATTTCTGGATTCCTTTGTGAACCAGACGGCCCCCAACGGTCAGCTCTGCCTTGCGGATGCTTCCGATGCAGAACATGCCGATGTGAAGCGCATCGTGGAGGAATATCAGGCGAAATATCAACAAATCGTATACAAAAAGATCGAAAACAAGGGCATCGCGGCCAACACCAATGCTGCGGCAGAGCTTGCCGCAGGGGAATATCTGGCCCTTGCCGACCACGATGATATCCTTGCGCCCCACGCCATGTACACCATGGGCAAAGCCATTCTGCAGCTGCGGGCGCAGGGCGGGCCGGACGGCTTCCTCTACAGCGATGAAGCACTCTTTTCCAAGAGCATCCAGCGGCCCATGGTGGCCCACTTCAAGCCGGATTACGCCCCGGACTACCTGCTGTGCTGCAACTACATCTGCCACTTGGCGGTGTTCCAAAAGGCGCTGTGGGATGAGATCGGCGGGGAGCGGCCGGAGTGCGACGGCAGTCAGGACCACGACCTGTTCCTGCGCCTTGTGGAAAAGACCGGCGGCGCGGCCCATGTGCCGCAGGTGCTGTACTACTGGCGGGTGCACGCAGGCTCCACCTCCGGCGGCACCGATGCCAAGCCCTATGTGGCGGCAGCAGCCAAAAAGGCGCTGGCCGACCATCTGGCCCGCACCGGACGCACCGGCACCGTGGAGGATGGCCTGTTCCCCAGTACCTACCGGGTGAAGTGGGATATCGTGGGCGACCCGAAGGTAAGCATCCTCATCCCGAACAAGGACCACACCGACGATCTGGAAAAGTGCCTGCACAGCATCTGGACCAAAACCAGCTGGGAGAACTTTGAGGTCATCGTCATCGAGAACAACTCCACCGAACCGGCCACCTTTACCTATTATAAGGAAGCCCGGCAGCGCTACGACGGCCTGCAGGTGGTCAACTACCCGCAGAAGGGATTCAACTTTTCCGGCATCAACAACTTTGGCCGGCAGTACGCCAGCGGGGATTATCTGCTGCTGCTGAACAACGACGTGGAGGTGCGCAATGCCGACTGGCTCACCGAGCTTTTGCGGCAGTGCGCCCACCCCGGCGGCGCGGCCATCTGCGGCGCGGAGCTGCTTTACCCGGACGAGACGTTGCAGCATGCGGGCGTTGTGACCGGCCTTGGCGGCTACGCGGGCCACAGCCACAAATACCGCAAGGCGGGCGGCAGCGGCTACCTGTTCCGCGCTGCCACGGTGCAGGACTTTTCCGCTGTCACCGGTGCCTGCCTGCTGGTAAAGACCAGCGTGTGGGACGAAGTGGGCGGTCTGGACGAAGCCTTTGCGGTGGCCTTCAACGATGTGGATTTCTGCCTGCGGGTGCGGGATGCAGGATACCGCATTGCGTGGACACCCTATGCTCAGCTGACCCATTACGAGAGCAAGAGCCGCGGCGGCGACGAAAAAGACCCGGTGAAAGCCCGGCGCTTTGCCGCCGAGCAGCAGCGGCTGTATGCCGTGCACGGCAAGGCGAACATCCTGCACGACCCCTACTACAACCCCAACCTGACCATGGACCGGGAGGATTTTTCCGAAAGCAATGATCTGCGCGGGCTGAAAGAAGGACGTATCACGGTGCAGTGGAGGAAATAACAGCATGAACATCAAAGGCCATTTTGAGACCATCACCCGGCACAAGCTGCTGGTGATGAAATACTGCTTTGCCTGCGGGCTCTATGAGCAGGGCCTTGCCCACGACCTGAGCAAGTACAGCCCTACCGAGTTCATTCCGGGCTGCATCTATTATCAGGGTGACCACAGCCCCAACGAAGCGGAACGTCTGGCGCGGGGCTATTCCTCCGCGTGGCTGCACCACAAGGGCCGCAACAAGCACCATCTGGAATACTGGATCGATTACAGCACCCGGAAGGCGGGCCTTGCCGGCATGAAGATGCCCCTGCGCTATGTGTGCGAAATGGTGTGCGACCGGGTGGCGGCAAGCCAGATCTATCTGGGCGACAAGTACACCGATGCTTCCCCGTGGGAATACTACGAGCGCAGCAAGACCCACTACCTGCTCCACCCGGACACCCGTGCCCTGCTGGAAGAGCTGCTGAAGATGGTGCGCGACCTTGGACACGAGCGCACCTTTGAGCACATGAAATACCTGCTGGGCTGCGAAAAAGATTACTAAAAGGAATATTTTGCCTAAAAACACCGCTGAGGGAGACCCGGCGGTGTTTTTTTGTATGCCATGAAAAAACACAAAAAAGCTCCGGCGCGGTGCTGTGCTTTCCTGCCAAAGGATACGCCGCAGCCCCAAAACGGTGCGCACCTGTGCCAAAAGGCGGACGTATTTTTTGTTTTTTCTGCGAATTGACGTTGCTGCCGGGGGGGGGGGGTACAATAGATAAAACAGACCGGAGGGGTTCGGTCTGGATGTGAGATACCTTTTTGATAAAAAGGAGGAGAAAAAAATGAAACTGTTCAAGAAACTGGCGGCTGCCGTACTGGTGGCGGCTCTGGCACTGACCATGGTGGGCTGCGGTGCAGGCGGCACGGGCTCGGCAATTGATCTGAAGAACGAAGTGCTGAATGTGATCGAAGACAGCTACTGTGCTGACCACAAGGTTGCGACCCACACGACTGCCATGGATGCGGCAGCGGCTGCGCTCATTGAGAAGGCTGCAGCGGATGAAGCAGCAAAAGACGATGATGTTACGGTGAAAGCATTGCTGAAAAAGCAGACCATTGACGGCAATTACATTGCGATCTTTAAACCTTATGGCCAGCTGAGTACGGAATTGATGCAGTATCTCTACATTGGGGAAATGGAAGACACACTTGATAAAGCAATCCAGTACATTGCAAACGAGGGGTACTACAATAATTCTGATACGGCCGTTAAAATTGGCAGCCCTGTAATTGGTGAGGACGATTCGATCGAGATTGGTGCAGCTACGGGTAAGATCAAGGACAAGAACTATCTGGTTCTGCTGGTGAAAAAGGCAGAGGCCTGATCGACCGGCGAAAACAGAACATCGACCTGTAAATAGATTTTAGGAGGAACAAGACCATGAAATTGTTCAAAAAACTGGCTGCTGCTGCACTGGCAGCGGTTCTGGCTCTGTCCATGGTGGGCTGCGGCAATGCGAGTGGCGTCAACTCTACCAAGCAGTTCATTCTGAATTTGATGAGTGATGCTGCAGTGATGACAGATACAGAATGCCACAACACTCCTGAGTTGGACGGCATTGCACAGAAGCTGCTGACCGAAGCCAACGCTGCCTATCAGGATAAAACCCAGACGGATAAGACCGTAGGAGCTCTGATGCAGGCAGCTACGGAAAAAGAGGGCGTCCTGAAGGAAAACACTGGCTATGATATTTCCTTTGTAGAGGACTACAAGTTTAAGTGCAGCATTATTCCTGAAGCTCAAAAACAGGAAATGCTTATGCGGATGATGGATACTATTTATGTAAATAGTGGCGTTGATCGGGATGCAACCAAACGGGATGTTGGCGTTGCTGTTGGTAAAATTGGCGACAAGACCTATGTTGTAGTTGTTGAAACCGAGACCCCGGCTGCCCCTGACACCACTACCAAAAACTAAGCAAACCCCAAACTTTAAAGCATAACAAAAAGGCGCTGGCTCCGGCCAGCGCCTTTTCTGTATCGGTCAACGATCTGCCGACCCGGCAAAAACCACAAAACCCCCGGCCCGGGCAGCGGCACTGCCGCTCAGGCTGGGGGCTGTTTTTGTGCAGGACGGGTGTTACTGCTCGTTTTCGTAGATCTGGATATAGCGAGGCGCGTTTTTATCCTGAATGAACAGCAGCGCGGCGGTCAGGGCAACGGCCAGCGTGGTGAGCAATGCGAGCAGCACTTTGAGAACTTTCATGGTTTGAAGCCTCCTTGGAAAAATCTTGCGCGGAGCGGGGGACGTTCCGCAAGTGAATGTTGACAATAGTATACCATATTTCGTCTGCAAAGGCAAACACCGGATACAGGAAGAAAAATACGGTGGTTAGTTATATATAACCACGAAAAAATGAAAAGAAAGTTCAGGAAAATACATCATTTTTGTGCCATTGTCGTTGACTTCCCACGCCAAAATGATACAATAAACATGTTAAGCAGCTGCTGTCCCTGTACCAGTGCGCCTGCATGGGCGTGGGGGCGGCAATTCAAGCAGAATGGGGGATTTGAATTCCATGTTGAACAAGCTGAAACGTGCGGCGCTTGGCGCGCATACGCCGCATGACAAGGCAACTGCTGCAAGCAAACCGATCCCGATGCCTCTGCCCGCGCAGGTACGCATCCTTATGAGCCAGCATATCGGCGCTCCCGCCAAAGCTCTGGTCAAAAAGGGCGACGAGGTATTCGTTGGCACCAAGATCGGCGAGGCTGGCGGCTTCGTCTCTGCAAACATCCACTCCAGTGTCTCCGGCACGGTTGCCGCAGTGGAGCCCTTCCGTCTGTCCAATGGCCGCATGTGCGACTCTGTCGTCATCAAGACCGATGGCAAACAGACCGTGGATCCGGCTGTCAAGGCACCGGAAGTGACCGATAAGGCCAGCTTCCTCAAGGCTGTGCGTGAGTGCGGCCTGGTCGGTCTGGGCGGCGCAGGCTTCCCGACCGACGTAAAGCTGCAGCCCAAGCAGCAGGTGGATACCCTGCTGATCAACGCTTCCGAGTGTGAAGTGTGGCTGACCAGCGATACGCAGGAAATGCTGAACTGCAGCGATGATATCATCCGCGGCATCAAGGCCGTGCTGCAGTACACCGGCATCCCGAAGTGCGTCATCGGCATTGAGAACAACAAGCCCGAGTGCATCGACCTGCTGTGCAAAAAGACCAATGGCGACAGCACCATCGAGGTCAAGCCCCTGCCCAGTGTCTACGGCACCGGCGCAGAGCTGATTCTTATTGAAAAGTGTCTGGGCCGCGAAGTGCCCCACGGCGGTCTGCCCGCAGATGCCGGCGCTATCGTCATGAACGTGACCAGCGTTTCCACCCTTGGCAAGTATCTGGCTACCGGTATGCCGGTGGTCGAGCGCACCATCACTGTGGACGGCGATGCCTGCGCAAAGCCCCAGAACATCGTTGTCCCCGTGGGTACTGCCTATCAGGACATCATTGATTTTGCGGGTGTCAAGGGCGAGCTGGGCAAAGTGGTTGCCGGCGGTGCCATGATGGGCCCCGCTGTGGAGAACCTGAGCTACCCCACCACCAAGACCACCTCCGGCCTGATCTTCCTGAGCAAGGCCGCTGCAGAGCCTGCACCGGTGAATCCCTGCATCCGCTGCGGCCGCTGCGTGGAGTACTGCCCCATGGGTCTGGAGCCTGTGGAGGTCAATCAGGCATACGCTGCACGCGATGTGCAGGAGCTGGGCAAGCTGCATGCAGACTACTGCTTCAACTGCGGCAGCTGCTCGTTCGTCTGCCCGGCAAAGCGCCCTGTTACCCAGATGATGAGTCTGGCAAAGGCGTTCTACCTTGGTGAAATCAAAAAAGGAGGCAATAAGTAATGGATACGAAGCTTATTGTTTCGGCTTCCCCGCATGTGCGCAGCGAAGAGACCACCCAGAGCCTGATGGCCAACGTGATCGTCGCCCTGTGCCCCTGCGTGGTGGCCTCTGCCATTATTTTTGGTATGCGTGCACTGCTGGTAACAGCCGTGTCCGTGGTGGCCTGCGTGGCCTTTGAGTGGCTGTACTGCAAGCTGCTCAAGAAGCCCAACCCCATCAGCGACCTGTCCGCCGTCGTCACCGGCATCATTCTGGCCATGAACGTGCCCGTGGGCATGCCCATCGGCCAGCTCATCATCGGTGATCTGGTGGCCATCGTCATCGTCAAGCAGCTGTTCGGCGGCATCGGCATGAACTTTGCCAACCCCGCTCTGGTGGGCCGTATCGTGCTGTTCATCAGCTTTGCCGGTTCCATGAACAAGTGGGTGTTCCCGGATGCAGCGGTGGACCAGCTGTCCAGCGCTACCCCGCTGGCTGTGGCCGATAAGTCTAAGCTGAGCCTGCTGGATCTGTTCATGGGCATCCACGGCGGTGTGCTGGGCGAGACCTGCGCACTGGCCATCGTGCTGGGCCTGATCTATCTGGTGGCCACCAAGACCATCAGCATCGCTATCCCGGCTTCTTACGTCGGCAGCATGTTCGTGTTCTACCTCATTGCTACCCACAGTGTGCACGAGGCTCTGGTTGCCGTGCTGAGCGGCGGCCTGCTGTTCGGTGCCGTGTTCATGGCTACCGACTACGTTACCAGCCCCTTCACCCTGAAGGGCAAGCTGGTGTACGGCGTGGCACTGGGCATCGTCACCTTTGCCATCCGTTACTGGGGCAGCTACACCGAGGGCGTGTCCTTCGCACTGCTGTTCATGAACCTGTGGGTTCCCTACATCAACGATCTGACCCGTCAGACCCCGTATGGCTACATCAAGCCTGCAAAGAAAGCAAAGGAGGGTGCTGGCAAATGAGTAAGTCTTCCAACTGGGAGAGCACCATCAAGCCCATTGTTGTGCTGAGCGTTATCTCCCTGATCGCCAGCCTGCTGCTGGCACTGGTGAACGGTATGACCGCCCCGGTCATTGCCGAGAACACCAAGCGCACCACTCTGGCCGCTTATGTCGGCGTGCTGCCCTCCGTTTCGGATGCCAGCGAGCTGGAAGAAGTGACCGATTACACCACCGCCGGCATCACCGGCGTGGTCAAAGCTCCGGACGGCAGCACTGCGATCAAGGCCGAGGAAAAGGGCTTTGACGGCGGTATCCTGACCGTTATCATGGGCTTTGATGCCAACGGCGCCGAGACCGGCATCTGGGTGGACGCTTCCACCCAGACCAAGGGCATCGGTTCCAACGTGAGCAGTGACGACTTCCTGGCGCAGTTCGACGGCATGGACGGCACCCAGAACATTGTGATGAATCAGGATTACGACGCCTACAGCGGCGCAACCATTTCGTCCACCGCTCTGTTTGCTGCCATCAATGACTGTGTCAACTGCTACAACGAGCTGGCGTAAAGGAGGTTGGTAAGAAATGGCACAAGAAAATAAGTCCAAGGTAAGCATCCTTACCAACGGCATTATCAAAGAAAACCCCGTTCTGCGTCTGGTTCTGGGTACCTGCTCCATTCTGGCAGTTACCACTGCAGTTTCCAGCGCTCTGGGCATGGGTGCCGCCTTCACCTTCGTGCTGGTGTGCTCCAATATCATGATCTCCCTGCTGCGCAAGGTGATCCCCGGCAAGGTGCATCTGCCCTGCTACATCGTCATTATCGCAAGCTTCGTGACCATCGTTCAGATGTTCATGCAGGCTTACATGGAAAGCCTGTACAACGCTCTGGGCGTGTTCCTGCCCCTGATCGTTGTCAACTGTATCATTCTGGGCCGTGCCGAGATGTTCGCCTGCAAGAACAGCATCGTGGACTCCGCACTGGACGGCGTGGGCATGGGCGTTGGCTACACCCTCACCGCTACCCTGATGGCATCCATCCGTGAGATCCTGGGCAGCGGCACATGGCTGGGCTTCCAGGTGATCCCGGAAAGCGTTGCCAAGGTCTCCATCATGACGCAGGCTCCCGGCGCATTCTTCTGCTTTGGCCTGTTGATGGCCGGCTGTGTGTGGCTGGAAGGCAAGCTGGATGCCCGCATCGAGCGCAAGAGCTGCTGCGACCTTGATAACCTGAAGAAGGAGGCAGAATAAGATGTTAGTAAAACTCGCTGCGATCTTCTTCAGCATGATCCTGGTCAACAACTACGTGCTGGTGAAGTTCTACGGTATCTGCCCGTTCCTGGGCGTTTCCAAAAAGCTGGATTCTGCGGTTGGTATGTCCGGTGCCGTCATCTTCGTCATGTTCATGGCAACGGCCGTTACCTTCCCCATCCAGATCTTCATTCTGGACCCGGCTGGTCTGAGCTACCTGCAGACCATCGTGTTCATTCTGGTCATTGCTGTTCTGGTGCAGTTCATCGAGATCTTCCTCAAGAAGTACGTGGTTGCACTGTATAACTCTCTGGGCGTTTACCTGCCCCTGATCACCACCAACTGCTGTGTTCTGGCTGTCACCATTCTGGTCGTGGGCGACTACGGCGCAGATGTGGCTGCTATGGGCTTCGGTGTTGCTTACATTGAGGCTCTGGTGTGTGCCATCGGCGCAGGCTGCGGCTTCATGCTGGCTATGGTCATGTTCAGCGGCGTGCGCAAGCGCGTGGAAGCCTGCGATCCCCCGGCACCCTTCAAGGGCCTGCCCATCACCCTGATCGCAGCAGCAATCACCAGCCTGTCCTTCATGGGCTTCGGCGGCATCGTCGAAAACCTGTTCAATGTCACGCTGTAAGGGAGGAACAGGATTATGAATATTGTATCTGCTGTTATCCTGTGTACCATCGTGGGCGCAGTCGGCGCGATCGTTCTGGTCGCAGCGTCCAAGTTCATGGCGGTGGAGGAAGACCCCCGCATTGAAGAAGTTACCAACTGCCTTGCCGGTGCAAACTGCGGCGGCTGCGGCTACGCAGGCTGTGCGGACTACGCAAAGGCTGTGGTCATGGACGGCGTGCCCTGCGACAAGTGCGCACCTGGCGGCCCCAAGGCTGCCGCTGCCATTGCCAAGATCATGGGCGGCACGGCCAGCGCTGTGGAAAAGAAGGCGGTTGTCCAGTGTCAGGGCAATTCCGAGCACTGCAAGCCTGCTTACGATTACAAGGGCATCCAGACCTGTGCAGCTGCTGCAGCCCTGTACGGCGGCCCCAAGACCTGCTCCTTTGCCTGCGTTGGTCTGGGCGACTGCACCAAGGTGTGTAAGTTCGATGCCATCCACATTGTGGACGGTGTTGCCAAGGTGGACAAGGACAAGTGCACCGGCTGCGGTGCCTGCGCAAACATCTGCCCCAAGCAGGTCATCATGATCGATGTGGGCGGCCCGCGCAAGCCGGTGGTCATGTGCTCCAACAAGGACAAGGGTGCTGTGGCAAACAAGCTGTGCACCACCTCCTGCATTGCCTGCGGCATGTGCGAGCGCACCTGTAAGTTCGACGCTATCCACGTGGTGGACGGCGTGGCCCGCATCGACTATGACAAGTGCAAGGGCTGCGGCATGTGTGCCCAGAAGTGCCCCAAGCACATCATCCTCTTCCCGCTGAAGGATGACCCCAATCCCCCGAAGCCGGTGGTGAAGCCCGCCGCTCCCGCTGCTGCCCCCGCAGCAAAGCCGGAAGCCAAGGCTGAGGCAAAGCCCGAGACCAAGGCAGAGTAAACTGTAAATCAAAGCCCGCCGTGCAGCGATGCCCGGCGGGCTTTTTGCATGAAAATGATTGGGAGTGCCCTCCGCGTTGCTCTGGGCATAATTCAAGGAAGTATTCTTCTGGATTTCGGTAGAACGGAACGCCTGCGGGCGTTCCGTTCTACCATTTTCACAAGAAAGGTCGCAGAGAAGAGATGAATTTTCCCGTCACAGCTCCTCTCGTGAAAAAAGCGTTTGGAGCGCTCCGCAGAGCGCGACAAACGCGAAATTAAAAATGATTTTTCCGCTGAAGATGCCCAGAGCGCAAGCGGAGGGCATTTTAAATCGTCCGTGCCCCGGCGGGCTTTTTGCAACTTTTTGTAAGAAAATCCGGTTGCAATGATGCGGAATTATGGTTAAATAGAAGGAGGATATTTTCACAGAAAGAGGACGATCATGGAACAACAGTCTGCACGCCTGCGGAATACAGGCTTTCTTACTTTCTTCTTCAGTGGCATCTGTGCCATCAGTGCGGGCGTGGTGGTCAGCCTGCTGCAGGAGCGCTACGGCTTTGCCTACGGCATGACCGGCACCCTGCTCTCACTTATGAGTGTGGGCAATCTGCTGGCAGGCCTGCTCATCGGTATGCTGCCCAGTGTACTGGGCATGAAGCCCAGTGTGCTGCTGCTCACCATCGGCTATGCGGTGGGCTACGGCATCATGGGCCTGACCGGTGTAGAGATCCTGCTGGCAGTAGCTTTCTTTGTGGTGGGCATTGCTAAGGGCAGTGTTATCAACACCTGCACCATTCTGGTCAGCGATCACTCTGCTGACCGCACCCGGGGCATGAACCTGATGCACAGCTGCTACGCCTGTGGTGCGCTGCTGTGCCCCTTCCTCATTGCGGCAGCGGCGAAGGTGAGCACTGAGCTGGCGGTGTTCCTGCTGGCGGCACTGGGACTTGTGCTGTGGCTGGTATATGCCTTTACCCCGCTGGGCGGCGGCAAGGCCAGGAATGCCAAGGAAAAGCAGGCCATTGACTGGAGCTTTCTGCGTTCGGCACGGTTCTGGATGCTGACCGGCCTTTTGTTCTTCCAGAACGCTGCAGAGCAGAGCGTCAACGGCTGGATGGTCACTTACTTCAAGGGCAGCGGCATCATTGCGGGCACACTGGCGGCTTACACCGTCACGGTCATGTGGGGTGCCACGCTGGTGGCCCGTCTGCTGATCGCATTCGTGTTCCCGTTCAAGAGCCCGCGCAAGGCCATGGTGGGCATGAGCGTGCTGTGCACCTTCTTCTATGTGCTGCTGGTCATGGCCCACACGCAGGGCATGGCCATCGTGCTGCTGTTTGCGTTTGCGTTCTCCATGGCGGGCCTGAACCCCACCGCCGTGGCCAGCGCAGGCCGCATGACCAGCGTGACCAGCATGGGCATCATGCTGCCGGTGGCATCCAGCGGTGCCATCCTCATGCCGTGGATCATTGGCATCGTAGCCGAAAAGGCTGGCCTTGCCGCCGGTATGGCTTCCAACATCGTGCCCTGCGTGGGGCTGATTATTTTCACCCTGCTGGTGGCAAAGCTGCCGGAAGAGTAAGCAAAAAGCGGCCTGCCCGATAACGGCTTACTTTTCGATTCCTCTTGCCTTCGCGCTGAACTCGCACCCGCAGTAATCCTGCCGGTACAGGCCGTATTCCTCCGAAAGCTGCAGGCTGCGCAGATAGCCGTTGTGCTTTTTGAAGTCCGAAGGCAGATGCTTTACGCCGAACTCGGCTTCCAGCTCCTGCCCGATGGCATTGATGCGCTTGGCATCTTTATGCGGGCTGATGGACAGTGTGGTGGTGAACCAGTCGAAGCCGTTCTCACTGGCGTATTGCGCCGCCCGGCGCATCCGCAGCCGGTAGCAGATCGTGCACCGGCTGCCCCGCTCCGGCTCGTTTTCAAGGCCGGTGACAGCAGAGTAGAACTCCTGCGGGTCGTAGTGGTCCTCCACCACGGTCACGCCCAGAGGATGGGCTGCCGCCACGAACTTCTTCAGCTCTTCGCCGCGGCGGTGGTATTCCTCTGCAGGCCATGTGTTGGGGTTATAGTAAAGCACTGTGATCTCAAAATACTGGCACAGCTGTTCCAGCACTGCGCTGGAGCAGGGGCCGCAGCAGGCGTGGAGCAAAAGGCGCGGCCGGGTGCCGTCCAGCGTTTTGAGCACGGCATCCATCTGCTGTGCAAAATTCAATTGAGTTGCCATTTTTATCATCCTTTGCTATACTGATTGAGAAAATTCCTTAAAAGCTCGCCCTTTCGGGGGAGCTGGCATTGCACAGCAATGACTGAGAGGGTTTGCTTTCTTATTATAACATATTCCGCTTGAAAATACAGGAGGCACCATGACACAGGAAAAGATCGCCCGCATCAACGAGCTGGCAAAAAAGAGCAAGACCACCGGCCTGACCGAGGCCGAAAAGGCAGAGCAGCAGGCCCTGCGCCGCGAATACATCGACGATATGAAGGCCAGCCTGCGCGCGCAGCTGGCCAACACCTCCATTCAGGAGCCGGACGGCACCATCCACAAGGTGACCCGCCGTGCCGACCTTGAGACCCCCCGCAGCTGAACGCACAATTTTGCGCACACTTTTTTGGAGGAAAACGCAGCCCAAAGCTGTGTTTTCCTCTTTTTTTGCACGGCGATCTGTGCTATACTATACTTGCATTGGTATGTGCTTTGTGTATGCCTGCTGATGTGTTTTCCCAAGGTGGCGTATCCCGGGCAAGGTGCACGGAAAAGGCTGTCTTTTGAAAAAATGATAAAGAGGTCATTTATTATGCTTACTGCAATTACGGGTATCAACTGGGGCGATGAAGGCAAGGGCCGCATGGTCGACCTCATCAGCCAGGAGTATGACATCGTTGCACGTTATCAGGGCGGCAACAACGCCGGTCACACGGTCAAGAACGAGCGCGGCAAGTTCGTGCTGAATCTGCTGCCCTCCGGCATCCTGCGTCCGAACGTGGTCTGCGTTATGGGCAACGGCATGGTCATCGACCCGCATCATCTGGACGGCGAGATCAACAAGCTGCGGGAGCAGGGCGTTGAGATCAGCCCGGCAAACCTGAAGATCTCCGACCGTGCAACCATCACCATGCCCTACCATGTGGAGCAGGACGGTCTGGAAGAAGCACGTCTGTCCAAGACCGGCGCACAGTTCGGCTCCACCAAGCGCGGCATTGCCTACGCTTACGGCGACAAGTACATGAAGAAGACCCTGCGCATGGGCGACCTGCTGCATCTGGACGACGCTGTGAAGAAGCGCCTCGTCACCATGGTGGATTCCAAGAATCTGGTGATGGAGGGCAGCTACAACGCAGCTCCCATCAGCGTGGATGAGATGTGGGCATGGCTCGAAAAGTATGCCGCCATCTTCAAGGATTACATCTGCGATGTGGGCCAGTATCTGGCCGATGCAGACGCTGCAGGCAAGAAGGTCCTGTTCGAGGCTCAGCTGGGCGCTCTGCGCGACATCGATTTCGGCATTTACCCCTATACCACCTCTTCCAACGTCATCGGTGCTTACGCTCCCATCGGCGCAGGCATCCCGGGCCACAAGCTGCACAACTCCATCGGCGTGATGAAGGCTTACTCCTCCTGCGTGGGTGACGGCCCCTTCACTGCCGAGCTGGCTATGACCGAAGAGGAAAAGCACGACCTGCGTGAGGCTGGCCACGAGTACGGTGCAGCCACCGGCCGTCCCCGCCGCGTTGGCCCCATCGATCTGGTGGCAAGCCGCTACGGCGTGTTCTGCCAGGGCTGCGATGAAGTTGCTCTGACCCTGCTGGACGTGCTGGACTACATGGAAAAGATCCCCATGGTCACTGCCTACAAGCTGACCGATGGCAGCACCACCACCCGCTTCCCCATGGGCGAAGCTCTGGACACCGCACAGCCTGTGGTGGAGTACCTGCCCGGCTGGCACTGCGATATCACCGCAGCCCGCAAGTGGGAAGACCTGCCCAAGGAAGCACGCGATTACGTGGAATATCTGGAAAAGGCTGTCGGCTGCAAGATCACCTACATCTCTGTGGGTGCCGAGCGTGAGGCTTATATCCACCACGTATGATCCCCTGCAAAGCTCCTGAATGATTCAGAAAAGGAAGCGTCACAGATGTTTGATATCATTACCGACAGCGCATGCGACCTGACGCTGGACACTGCCAAACAGCTCCAAATCGAGGTCGTGCCCTTCTATGTCTCGCTGGACGGCGAGCACTACCGCAAAGAAGGCAAGGAGATCGCCGTGCGGGACTTCTACCAGTTCATGGTGGACAACCCTTCGGCCTACCCAAAAACCAGCCTTGCTTCCATTGAGGACTTTGAGCAGGCATTCCGTGCCCATGCTGCTGCTGGCCGGGATGTGCTGTGTCTGGTGTTCACCAGCAAGATGAGCGGCTGTGTGGGCAGCGCCCGCAATGCCCGGGATCTGGTGCTGGAAGATTTCCCCGATGCCCGCATTGAGGTCATTGACAGCGCGGCGGCTACCGTTACCGAGTCCACCATGGTGGAAAACGCCGTGGCCATGCGGGACGCAGGCTGCACGCTGGACGAGACTGTGACATGGCTGGAAGCAGAGAAAGCTACCAACCAGATCTTCTTCACGGTAGGCAATCTGGACTATCTCATTAAGGGCGGCCGCATTGGCAAGGTGACGGGCCGTGCAGCCAACATGCTGGGCATCAAGCCGATGATCCTGTTCAAGGATGGCGAGATCTTCTCCGGCGGTGTGGCACGCGGCCGACAGAAGAGCTTTGAAAAAGCGCTGGAACAGCTGATGAACTATCTGGATGCCCACGGCGGCACCCCGGACGACTACCGCATCACCGTAGGCTACGGCTACGACGAAGAGGAAGGCAAGCGCCTGTGGATGCAGACCCGCGCGGCCCTGCGTGCAAAGTACCCCGGCGCTCAGTGCGAAGTGGGCCTGTTGCAGATCGGCTGCACCATTGCCGTGCACACCGGCCCCTATGCGCTGGGCATGGGCGTGATGCGCCGCTGGAAAAAGCAGGGCTGAACGTAAAGCCTTGACAAATTTATAAAAAGTAACTATACTACAAATAGAAAAGGCACTGCGACAAGCGGTCAGCCCTTTTGGGTTATAGTTCTAAAACGAACCGTCACCGGCCAGGGTGGCGGTTCATCTTTTACCTTTTGTGATCCGCAGCGTGAACGTAAGCCCAAGCAGATGGAACGTAAAAGTAATAGGCATGACTCTCACCTCCTTTCGGAAGCGAGGGCTGAACCGCCTGCCGTTGTATGCAGTGCCTTGCTGCTTACAGAAGCAGCAAGGATAGAGTATCATATCATTCGACAAATTGCAAGGATGCACTGCACGGCTGAAAAGCTGTGTGGTGCTTTTTTTGTTGAAAAAATTATGATTTGCAAACTTTTTATGAACCCTATTGACAAAGTGGGGAAACAGGAGTATAGTTTTAGCAGTCGAACAGATAGAGTGCTAAAACAAGCAAAACCAGTTCGGCAGGAGGTGCTTGAAACCGTGAAACAACTGAAGAATAGCCGCTGCTTCCCGTTCGGCAGCATCTCTGCACCGGGCTTTTAGCAGACGACTATCATGTCCGCTAAAATAAACCTTCCGGTATGAATGGAGGCTTGACTTTATGAATACCAATCAATATACACAGAAAACGCTGGAGGCTTTGCAGGCAGCGCAGCAGCTGGCTGTGGAGTACCAGCACAATCAATTGGAACCTGAACATCTGCTGCACGCCCTCGCTTCGCAGGAGCAGGGCCTGATCCCGCAGCTGCTGCAGAAGCTGAATGTTGACCCCGGCAGTTTTGCTGCCGCCGTGGCCGAAAAGCTTTCGGCTCTGCCTCGGGTCTCCGGCTCCGGCCGTGACCCCGACAAGGTCTATATCTCGCAGGCTGCCGATAAGGTGCTCAGCGCCGCCGCCCGAGAAGCCAAGGCCATGAAGGACGACTATATCAGCGTGGAGCATGTGTTCCTGGGTCTGCTGGACGAGCAGACCCAGAACACCACCGAGTTGTTCCGTGCGTTCAGCATCACGAAAGATAAGTTCCTGCAGCAACTGACGGCTGTGCGCGGCAACCAGCGTGTGACCAACGACAATCCCGAGGAGACCTACAACGCCCTGCAGAAGTATGGTCAGGATCTGGTAGACCTTGCCCGCAAGCAGAAGCTGGACCCCGTCATCGGCCGTGATCAGGAGATCCGCAACGTGATCCGCATCCTGTCCCGTAAGACCAAGAACAACCCCTGCCTGATCGGTGAACCCGGCGTTGGCAAGACCGCCATTGCAGAGGGTCTTGCACAGCGTATCGTGCGCGGCGATGTGCCCGAAAACCTGAAGGACCGCATCGTGTTCAGTCTGGACATGGGCGCTCTGGTGGCCGGTGCAAAGTACCGCGGCGAGTTCGAGGAGCGCCTGAAGAGCGTGCTGAACGAGGTGAAGAAGAGCGAGGGCAAGATCATCCTCTTCATCGATGAGCTGCACACCATCGTGGGTGCCGGCAAGACCGATGGTGCCATGGACGCGGGCAACCTGCTCAAGCCCATGCTGGCCCGGGGCGAGCTGCACTGCATCGGTGCCACCACGCTGGACGAGTACCGCCAGTATATCGAGAAAGACCCCGCTCTGGAGCGCCGCTTCCAGCCGGTACAGGTGGATGAGCCCACCGTGGAGGACACCATCTCCATCCTGCGCGGCCTGAAGGAACGCTACGAGGTGTTCCACGGCGTGAAGATCAACGACAGCGCCCTGATCGCCGCTGCCACCCTTTCCGACCGCTATATCACCGATCGTTTCCTGCCGGATAAGGCCATCGACCTTGTGGATGAAGCCTGCGCCATGATCAAGACCGAGATGGACAGCATGCCCAGCGAGATGGACGATCTGGCCCACCGCATCACCCAGCTGCAGATCGAGCAGGTGAGCCTGAAAAAGGAGACCGATGCCCTGAGCCAGAGCCGCCTGAAGGATCTGGAAAAGGAGCTGGCCGAGCTGCAGGACAAGTTCCGCAGCATGAAGGCAAAGTGGGAGAACGAGAAGAACGCCATCGGCAAGGTGCAATCCCTGCGTGAGCAGATCGAGCAGACCAATGCCGACATTGAAAAGGCTCAGCGCGAGTACGACCTGAACAAGGCCGCTGAGCTGAAATACGGCAAGCTGCCCCAGCTGCAGAAACAGCTGGAAGAGGAAGAGAAGATCGCCGCCGCCAAGAAGGAGGACAGCCTGCTGCGTGACCGCGTGACCGATGAGGAAATCGCCCGCATCGTGGCCCGCTGGACCGGCATCCCGGTGGAGAAACTGGTGGAGGGTGAGCGCGAGAAGCTGCTGCATCTGGACGATGTGCTGCACCAGCGGGTCATCGGTCAGGACGAGGCTGTGACCAAGGTGAGCGAGGCCATCCTGCGCAGCCGCGCCGGTATCGCCAACCCCAACCGCCCCATCGGCAGCTTCCTGTTCCTCGGCCCCACCGGCGTTGGCAAGACTGAGCTGGCCAAGGCACTGGCACAGGCCCTGTTTGACGACGAGCGCAACATGGTGCGAATCGATATGACCGAGTATATGGAGAAGTTCAGCGTCAGCCGTCTGATCGGCGCGCCTCCGGGATATGTCGGTTACGAAGAGGGCGGCCAGCTGACTGAGGCTGTGCGCCGCAAGCCCTACAGCGTGGTGCTGTTCGATGAGGTGGAAAAAGCCCACCCCGATGTGTTCAACATCCTGCTGCAGGTGCTGGACGATGGCCGCATCACCGACAGTCAGGGCCGCACCGTGGACTTCAAGAACACGGTCATCATCCTCACCTCCAATCTGGGCAGCGACATCATCCTGAACGATCTGGAGCAGCGCCGTGCCAACGGCTCCAACGAGCTGAGCGAGGAAGCAAAGCACCAGATCGACCAGCTGCTGAAGAGCAAGTTCCGCCCCGAATTTCTGAACCGTCTGGATGAGATCGTCTACTACAAGAGCCTGACCAAGGACGAGATGCGCAAGATCGTGGATCTGCAGCTGCAGGATCTGCGCAAGCGCATGGAGGAGAGCAAGCACCTCAAGCTGGAGGTCACCACCGCTGCCAAGGACTTCATCATCGATTCTGCTTACGACAGCGTCTATGGCGCACGTCCCATCAAGCGGTTCATCCAGAGCCGCGTGGAGACCCTGATCGCCAAGGCCATCATTCAGGGCAGCTATACCGAGGGCAACACCCTGACGGTAGACTGCGAGAATGGCGCTTTGACCCTGCGATAATGTAAATTTTACCTGTTCTGTACGGACTTTGCGGCAAGAAAGCTTGCACCACCGTACAGAATATGGTATGATTACAAATAACATTGATGTGCTTTTCATCGCGGAACAGCAACGATGGGGAGCACATTTTTGTATACGGAAAGAACTCCTTCCGTCATCGCGCGGCAAGGCTCCCTCTTTGAGGGAGCTGGCTGCGAAGCAGACTGAGGGAGTCTGTTCTTTAATAAAAAACAGAAAGTTGAGTGTGATTTCCCTTTTTATGGACGATGGCAGTATTACGCTTTTAGCGGCGTTGATCATTCTGGTGGCATTTTCCGCCTTTTTCTCCGCCTCTGAGACCGCATTTTCTTCCCTGAACCAGATCCGCCTGAAAAGCCGTGCTGAGGACGGCGATTCGGCAGCAGCCCGCGTGCTGGCTATGTCGGAAAAGTACGACAAGCTGCTCTCCACCATCCTCATCGGCAACAATATCGTCAACATTGCCGCAGCATCCATTGGCACAGTGCTGTTCACCCGCCTGCTGGACCCGGAGCGGGGCGCGACGGTGTCCACCATAGTGCTGACCGTGGTGGTGCTGATCTTTGGCGAGGTGACCCCCAAGAGTCTTGCCAAGGAGATGCCGGAGACGGTTGCTACGGCAGTGTCGCCCTTTTTGAACCTGCTGCTGATCCTGTTTACCCCGCTGACCTGGCTGTTCACCCAGTGGAAGCGCCTGCTGGGGCATTTCATCCACAGCACCGAGGAGGACACCATCACTGAGGGTGAGCTGATGACCATGGTCAGCGAGGCCGAGAACGACGGTGAGCTGACCGACCGGGAAAGCCAGCTCATCCGCAGCGCCATTGAGTTCGACGATGTGGAGGTGGAGGAGATCCTCACGCCCCGCGTGGATGTGATCGCGGTGGAGGACGACCTCTCGCTGGATGAGGTGGCCGACACCTTTGCGGAATCGGGATATTCCCGTCTGCCCGTCTACCACGGCACCATTGACAACATCATCGGTGTGGTACATGAAAAGGACTTTTACCTTGGCCGTCTGCGCAAGGATACCACGCTGGAAGACCTTGTGAAGCCCACCCTTTATACCACCGGCTCCACCCAGATCTCCCAGCTGCTGCGCACCCTGCGCGAGCAGCACCATCACATGGCGGTGGTGGTGGACGAGTACGGCGGCACCGAGGGCATCATCACGCTGGAAGATATTCTGGAAGAGCTGGTAGGCGAGATCTGGGACGAGCACGACGAAGCGACCGAGGATTTCCGCAAACAGTCGGACGGCAGCTGGATCGTGCTGGGCAGTGCCGGTGTGGACGACCTGTATGAGAGGCTGGGCCTGCCGGAGGATGAGGACATCGATTCCAATACGGTGAACGGTCTGGTGCAGGAAAAAACCTGCCATCTGCCCAAGGTGGGCGACCGGTTCACGCTGGGCGAGTACGACGGTGTCGTTACCCGCACGGCCAAGCGCCGCGTGACCGAGGTGCGCCTGACCCCGGCGGAAAAGCCGGAACCGAAGAAGGAAGAAGACGAAAAGCCGCACTTCAACCGGCTGACCAATAAGTAAATCTAAGGGAGAATGCTGTTTTCCAATACGGCCCTATCCTGTGAAAAAGCAAACTCCGGCAGACCGCAGTCTGCCGGAGTTTGCTTTGTAAAAATAATTGTTCCGATGAATAGGGCTGGAGCGAAGCGGAAGCCATTAAATGGTTTTGCTTTCCGCCTGCAGATAGGTATACAATGCTCCCACCTGATTGGCTTCGCTGCTGAAATGGCAGGGCACGATCTCGCAGCGGGGCAGACCGATCATGTAAGGTGATTCCCCACGGGAAGCAAACAGCCCGGCATATACCCGGCGCAGATCGTCCAGCAGCAGCGGCTGCTTGCTGATGCCGCCGCCGATGGCTACCTTTTCCACATCCAGCAATACGGTCAGGTTGTAGATCTGCACGGCCACCATCCTGCAGAACCGTTCCAGCACTTCCAGCGCTTCCGGCTCGGCGGCATTGGCGGCTTCAAAAAAGAGTTTGCCATTCATGGGGGCATCGGCGGGCAGGCCCTTGCGGGCGCGGTACCACTTGAGCAGGTATTTGGTGCTGCACTGGCAGGCCATGGTTTTTTCGGTATTCTCCCACTCGTCGGCGTTGGTGTTCACAAAGCTGTACTCTCCTGCGGTAAAGTGCATGCCGCGCACCAGCTGGCCATTGGCAATGATGCCGCCGCCCACGCCGGTGCCGATGATAAACACCGCCGCATTGCAGCAGCCCTGCAAGGCACCGGCCCGCAGCTCTGCAATGGCTGCAGCCTTGCCGTCGTTTTCCAGCGTGACACGGCAGCCGCATCTTTCGCGCACCAGCTGCCCCACCTGCGTGCCGGTGTTGTACAGAAGTGCCCCGCCGTTGGAGACATAGCCGGTGTTGGCATCCACAAAGCCGGGCAGCGCCATGGCGATACCGTCCACTTCATCCTTATGCGGTGCATACAGAGCGTATATTGTGTCGAGAAAATGCTCCTGCGTATCCTGCGGCGTGGGCACGGAACCGGCATCGAAACGGTTCATCTGCTCGTCCATGACCGAATATTTGATCTCGGTGCCTCCTACGTCAAAAACCATGACCTTCATTGCTGTTCCCTCCGCAAAGCTGATCTTCTTCCTTATTATGGCAAATGCGTGCAAAAAAGTAAAGCCATCCGCAACATGCCGCGAATAGCTTTACTTTAATTTAGAGCTTGCTCAGCTGCGGGCCCTGTGCGGTGTCCTTGACCGCCCAGCCCAGTTCGGTCAGCTGTGCACGGATGGCATCGGCAGTGGCCCAGTCCTTGGCCTTCTTGGCGGCGGCACGCTTCTCTACCAGCTCGGTCACCTCGGCGGGCACCTCGTCCTTCTTGCGGTTGTACAGCAGGCCCAGTACGCCGGTAATCTCGTCGAACGCAGCGGCGGCGGTCTGCAGGGCATCCTTGGAGGAAACAGCCGACAGCGTGTTGATCTCCTTGACCAGATCGAACACGGCAGCCAGTGCATCCGGGGTGTTCAGGTCATCGTCCATGGCAGTGCAGAACTTGGTGCGGGCCTCGGCAGCCTTTTCCTTCAGAGTCTCGTCGGTGCCAAAGGTGTTCTTGGTCAGGGCAAAATCCAGATTCTCGCGGCAGGTGTACAGGCGCTCCAGGCTGTTCTTGCAGCTTTCAATGAGGTCCACGGTGTAGTTCAGCGGCATCCGGTAGCCTGCGGTCAGCATGAAGTAGCGGATGGGTTCGTAGCCGTAGACATCCGCCACGTCCCGCACGGTGAAGAAGTTGTGCAGGCTCTTGGACATCTTCTGATTGTCCACGTTGATGAAGCCGTTGTGCATCCAGTAGCGGGCAAAGGTGCAGCCGTTGGCGCACTCGCTCTGTGCGATCTCATTCTCGTGGTGGGGGAAGATCAGGTCCTGACCGCCGCAGTGCAGATCAATGGTCTTGCCCAGATGGGTGCGGCTCATGGCACTGCACTCGATATGCCAGCCCGGACGGCCCATGCCGTAGGGGCTCTCCCATGCAGGTTCACCGGGCTTTGCGGCCTTCCACACGGCAAAGTCTGCGGGGTCCTCCTTCAGGTCGTCGTCCATCTGGCTGCGCAGCTCACGGTTGCCGCTCTCCAGATCGTCCAGCTTCAAATGGCTCAGCTTGCCGTACTCGGGATCGCTCTTCACCCGGAAGTACACATCGCCGTTCTTGGCAACATAAGCGTGGCCGGAGTCGATCAGATCCTTCACGATATCCAGGATCTGCTGGATGTGCTCGGTAGCCCGGGGCTGGACGGTGGGCTTTTTGCAGTTGAGGCCGGCGGCATCCTTGAGGTACTCGGCCTCAAAGCGCTGAGCGACCTCCTTCATGGAGGTGCCCTCTTCCTGTCCCTTCTTAATGAGCTTATCGTCGATATCGGTGATGTTGGAAACATAGAACACCTTGTTGCCGCGGTACTCAAGGTAGCGGCGCAGGGTATCGAACACGATCAGCGGGCGGGCGTTGCCGATATGGATATAGTTATAAACGGTAGGGCCGCAGACATAGATGCGGTATTCACCGGGCACCTGCGGCACGAATTCTTCTTTCTGGCGGGTCAGCGTATTGAAAATCTGCATGGCTGTTTCTCCTTTTTTACTTTTTTCATTATAACGGTGTACAGAAGGGAAGTCAAGAAAAAACGACCGCTCCCGGCGCATTCTGCACACCGGAAACGGTCGTTTTTCAAATCAGGAGCTTAGCCGAGATACCTGCTCACTTCCAGCAGTTCTTCTGCACGCTTCACCTGCTCCGCTGTGGGCGGCACGGCGTCCGGCAGTGGATAAGGGATGCCCAGCTTCTGCCACTTGAACAGGCCCAGCGTGTGGTAGGGCAGTACCTCCACCCGCTGCACCGTTTTCAGGCTGCGGATAAAGTCTGCGGTCCTGCGCAGGCCCTCCTCGTCGTCGGTCAGGCCGGGCACCAGCACATGCCGGATCCACAGCGGGATGCCGAGGTCAGAAATATGCCGCGCCATCGCAAGGATGTTGGCATTGTCTTTGCCGGTGAGCTGCCGGTGGCGTTCCGGGTCGATCTCCTTCAGGTCGAGAATGACCAGACTGGTGGACTTCATCAGCCGGTCGAAACCGGCCAGATAATCCGGGTCATCGGGCCGGAAGGGCTGCCCGGCGGTATCCAGAGCCGTGTGCACGCCTTTGGAGCGGGCCAGCTCGAAGAATGCCGTCAGGAACTCCATCTGGCGCAGCGGCTCGCCGCCGCTGACCGTGATGCCGCCCTTTTTGCCCCAGTAGTTGCGGTAGCGGTAGACCCGCTGGAACAGCTTTTCTGCCGTCCATTCCTCGCCGCCCTCCGCAGCCCACGTTTCCGGGTTGTGGCAGTATTTGCACCGCAGGGCACACCCCTGCAAAAACACCACAAAGCGCACACCGGGGCCGTCCACAGAGCCGAAAGATTCCAGCGAGTGGACATAGCCGATGGGGTTACAGGGCTGCATGGCAGGTGCGGGAGATAACGTCCATCTGCTGCTCACGGGTCAGGTCGATGAACTTGACGGCGTAGCCGGAGACGCGGATGGTGAAGTTGGCGTACTCCTCCTTCTCGGGGTGCTCCATGGCATCCAGCAGCTTCTCCTTGCCAAAGACGTTCACGTTCAGGTGGTGTGCGCCCTGATCGAAGTAGCCGTCCATGACCTGTACCAGATTCTCCACACGCTCGCCTTCGCTGTGGCCCAGAGCGTCCGGGTTGATGGTCTGGGTGTTGGAGATGCCGTCCAGTGCCCAGTGGTAGGGCAGCTTTGCCACCGAGTTCAGGGAAGCCAGCAGGCCGTTCTGCTCTGCGCCGTAGCTGGGGTTTGCACCGGGAGCAAACGGGGTGAATGCGGCACGGCCATCGGGCAGAGCGCCGGTGTACTTGCCGTATACCACGTTGGAGGTGATGGTCAGGATGGAGGTGGTAGCCTCAGAGTTGCGGTAGGTGTGGCGCTTCTTGATCATCTCCAGGAAGGTGCGCAGCAGCCACACGCCGATCTCGTCGGCGCGGTCGTCGTCGTTGCCGTACTTGGGGAAGTCGCCCTCGGTTTCAAAGCCGGTGGCAAGGCCGCTCTCGTCACGCACTACCTTCACCTTGGCGTACTTGATGGCGCTCAGGGAGTCGATGACGTGGGAGAAGCCTGCAATGCCGGTGGCAAAGGTGCGGCGCACGTCGGTGTCGATAAGGGCCATCTCGGCTTCCTCGTAGTAGTATTTGTCGTGCATATACTGGATTAGGTTCAGCACATTGACGTACAGGCCAGCCAGCCAGTCCAGCATCTGGACATACTTGGGCAGCACCTCGTCGTAGTTCAGGTACTCGCTGGTGATGGGGGCATAGTTGGGGCCGCACTGCTCGTGGCTCTTCTCGTCCACACCGCCGTTGATGGCGTACAGCAGGCACTTGGCAAGGTTGGCGCGGGCACCGAAGAACTGCATCTCCTTGCCGGTCTGGGTGGCAGACACGCAGCAGCAGATGGAGTAATCATCGCCCCACACGGGCTTCATCACGTCGTCGTTCTCGTACTGGACAGAGCTGGTATCGATGGACACCTTGGCGGCATATTTCTTGAAGCTCTCCGGCAGGGCAGAGGAGTACAGAACGGTCAGGTTCGGCTCCGGTGCGGGGCCCATGTTTTCCAGCGTGTGCAGGAAGCGGTAGCAGTTCTTGGTGACCATGCTGCGGCCATCCATGCCGATGCCGCCCACTTCCAGCGTTGCCCACACGGGGTCGCCGGAGAACAGCTGGTTGTAGCTGGGGATGCGGGCAAACTTGACCATGCGGAACTTCATGACCATGTGGTCGATCAGCTCCTGTGCCTGGGTCTCGGTCAGGGTGCCGTTGTCCAGATCGCGCTGGATATAGATATCCAGGAAGGTGGAGATGCGGCCCACGCTCATGGCAGCGCCGTTCTGGGTCTTGATGGCGGCAAGATACCCGAAATACAGCCACTGGCAGGCCTCCTTGGCGTTCTTTGCGGGCTGAGAGATATCATAGCCGTAGGCCTCGGCCATCTTCTTCATGCCCTTCAGGGCGCTGATCTGGCGTGCGATCTCCTCGCGCAGGCGGATGACATCATCGGTCATGGTGCCGTCGCCGCAGTTGGCAAAGTCCTCCTGCTTGAACTTGATCAGTGCATCGATGCCGTACAGGGCCACGCGGCGGTAGTCGCCCACGATGCGGCCGCGGCCGTAGGTGTCCGGCAGGCCGGTGATGATGTGGGTGTGGCGGGCCGCTTTCATCTCAGGGGTGTAGGCATCAAACACAGCCTGATTGTGGGTGCGGGTATAATCGGTAAAGATCTTGTGCAGCTCGGCGCTGGGCTGGTAGCCGTAGGTGGTGCAGGCCTGTTCTGCCATCTTGATGCCGCCGTAGGGCATGAAGGCGCGCTTGAGGGGCTTGTCGGTCTGCAGACCCACGATCTGCTCCAGATCCTTCAGGCTTTCATCGATATAGCCGGGGCCGTAAGCGGTCAGGCTGCTGACCACTTCGGTCTCCATATCCAGCACGCCGCCCTTGGCGCGCTCGGCCTTCTGCAGCTTCTGCAGGGCACCCCACAGCTTGTCGGTCGCCTCGGTGGGGCCGGCCAGAAAGCTTTCGTCGCCGTCATACGGGGTGTAGTTCTTCTGGATGAAGTCGCGTACATTGACTTCTTCTTTCCAGATGCGGCCCTCAAAGCCTTCCCACTGTTCAAAATTGATCATTGGAACCTCCTTGCTCCATTACGCAGTTAGCGTTTTCTAACTAATGAGCCTTTGAAAAACCGCTCTGCATGGCGGCTTTCTGGGGGCAAAACGGTCTTGAACTGCCGATTGTGGCAGCCCCGACTACAAGGTGTAGACAAAAATGAAAACCTGCCCACAAAATCTTGCGTTACTATAATAGCAAGAACCACTTTAAAAAGCAATAGATAACAAGTGGGTTTTCTTCCAAAGCAAAGGGTTTTCTTTGGGCAGAATGTAGAAAAAGCGCCGAAATCCCGGCGGCGCACCCCTTTTGCGAAAAAAATCGCAAAATAAGGGTTGACAAGACTAACCGGCTGTGGTATTCTGTTCTCGCAACGAGGTTAGACAAACCTAACTGCGTTGCACCAGAAAAGCAGATGCTTCTGCAAAAGTGTCTGTGAAAAACCGGTTTGTGTAATGTGCACAGACCCCAAGTTTGTCGCGGCGGGGCCGCTCCATCTTGCTTACGCAAGACCGCTTTGTGGCTTAAAAGCCCCACTGGGACTTTCATTGCTGCGCAAACGCCAATTCCTCCATTCCATTCTCTTTTTTCAAGTGAGCTGTGGTTTTAGTTTGCTCCCACGGCTCGATGCGCGGCATTCGGTGTGATTGGTACCGCACCAAGTGCAAAAGAAAAACAAAAACGGGACATGCAGCTTGACCACCTGCGTGCCCCGTTTTTTGTTTTTATAAGGAAAACGGCCTCGCCCTCTCCGTCATCGCTGCGCGATGCCACCTCTCCCAAAGTGAGAGGCTTTGGCATCACGGAAAAGCATTTTGGTTTCGCCAGAGGCTCTCCCTTTGGGAGAGCTGCCAAGCAGAGCGAGGCTGAGAGGGCGAGGATGCCGACCTCGAAGAGTTGGTTTATCTGCAATTATCCTATGATCTCCGCCAGCTTTTGATACACTTCCTCCGCGCCGCCCTTGGGTTCTTTGATCTTCACGAACTGGCTGTTCACAATGGCGGTGCCATCGGAGTAGACGGTGAACAGGAGGTTATTGTTCTCGGCATCATCGTAGTAGCTCACAGTGACGGAATCCACCGGGTATTCGTGGCTGTAGGAGGAATACTGCTGGTTGAACCGCTTGACGCAGGTAAGGCCGGAAAGCACGTTTGCGATCTGCTGATAGGCAGGGTCGTCGGCAGAAAGCAGCTGAACATCCATCTCTGCGGAGCGGGCAAAGTTCTGAATGTGCTCCACCCGGACACTGGCCTGTGTGCTGGCCTTGATCCCGGATGCAAGGTCGACTTTTGCGGAAGGAAAGATCAGCACCAGTGCAAGCAGCACTAAAATGACAATGCCGAACCGGGACAGGATGCTCTTATCTTTCATGGCGGGTCAATCCTCCTTTGGCGGCTCCAGATCGGTCAGATGCCGCTGAGCGATGAAGAAGCCCACGGCGCTGGCGGCGAACACCACATAATAGCTGGCGATGCGGTAAAGCATCATCACGCTCATCACCTCGCCGCGCTCCAGAAAGCTGCCGAACACCAGCAGGAATGCCGTCTCGATGGAGCCCATGCCGGCCACATTGGGCAGGGCGTTGGACAAAAACAGCATCAGGCTGGTGAGCAGCTGCACCTGCAAAAAGCTCAGAGGGGAAAGCCCCATGAACCGGATGCACAGGTAAGGCAGGCAGAACAGCCCGAACAGCTTGACCGCCTGCAATGCCAGAATTTCGGCGCAGCGGGGCTTATCTGCCAGCAGACGGCGGCTCTCCTCGCCCAGAACATCCAGCTGCTGCTGCCAGTCGGCGCGGCGCTGCTGCCATTTTTCCGTTTTGGGCAGCAGACGCATCAGCCAGCGGGCAAGGTCCTGCACCAGCGGCGATACGCACACCAGCACCAGCACCACAATGATGGCCGCCACTACAGCGTATGCCATGGGCAGATAATTCATCACACCGGTGGTGTTGGCGGCAAGCCATCTGTGCTGAACCAGCAGCATCACCGTGGCGTACAGCAGCACGGCGGATTTGTGGAACACGTACTCCAGGGTCATCAGGCCCACGCCCGGGCCAACCGGCAGGCCGCAGCGGTGCAGATACCATGTCTGCACCGGCACTGCGCCTGCGCCCAGTGTGACCACATTGCCAAAGGTGCCGCACCACGCGGTATCGATGCCCTGCCAGAGCCTGAAGCCCGGGATGCGGCTGCGCACGATGACCCACGCCACGCACCCCTCCAGCAGCGGGTAGCTGAGGCCGATGGCCAGCACCACCAGCACCTGCCATGCGGACAGCTGCGAAAGCGCTGCGGTGATCTCGGCCCAGTTGTCCTTGAACAGCAGCACGATGATGCCGGTAAGTGCGGCGAGCACCAGCAGCGAGATCACTGTCTTTTTGCGGGAAGGTGCGGCAGAGGCGGGTTGGCTCATAGAGAGAACAGGCTCCTTTCAGGCGGAATGATTTGATAAAAGTATAACACACGTGGCCTGTGTCTTTGTGAACGGAACTGGAATTTTCTTGTGCAATTTTGATGGAATGATAAAAAGGCAAGGGCGGATGCACGCATCGACCCTTGCCTTTATCTTGTTTTTAGCCTGTTGATTCGTTCACCAGCCGTGTCAGGGTGGCAACATAGGCTTCGTTGGAATAATATTTCTCGTACATTTTCCGGCAGTCAGCTTTCATGGCGGCCAGCTGTTCCGGATGCAGGATAGCATGCTCCAGCACCTTTGCCAGCTGATCCGGGTCGTCGTCTTTGTACACAAAGCCGTCCACGCCCTCGGTGATCAGCCCGGCGGTGCCGGTGTGCTCCGACACGATGGAGGGCTTGCCGAAGATCAGGCCCTCGGTGACGAAGGTTGGCATGGGATCATCGCGGGAAGCGCATACCACGCAGGTGCACTGATCCATCAGGGATTTGATCTCGGGCCGTTCCAGACGCTTGCGGTAGAAAACGGTGTCCGGGTAGTCCTCCACCAGTGCATCCACGGCGTTCTTCAGGCTCTTGTCCGCCGCCTTGCCCACGAACAGGAAAGCAGCCTTCTGGCGCACCTCGGGCTTTAGCAGGCGGATGGCGTTGCAGAAAATATCCTGACCCTTGCGCGGCTCAAAGGAACCTACGGTCACGAACAGCGGCCTGCCGCCGGCATAGCTGATATCGTAGGGCGGGAAGCTTTCCTGCGCATAGTCCGGCAGACCGTAGATCAGCTGTTCAATGCTGAAGTCCGGCCGCACCGAGTGCATGGCGGCAGTGGCGTGGGAGCCTACGGCGCACACATGCACATTGGAGCCCAGTGTTTTGGGAATCTTGTGCGCAATGAACGGGTAGCCTGCAAAGGCATCGTGCAGCCACCACAGCACCGGCACGAAGGAGCCGTTCAGGGTGCTCACAGCGGCAGCCTCTACCACGGTGTTGGCCAGCACAAAATCGGCACTGGTGGCAAGGCCCCACAGCGACGAGTTCATCACGCAGTCGCTGCGGGTGACAACGGCGGCACCGGCATCCAGAAACAGCGGCAGCGAGCCGTCGTCCGCAGGGCCAAGCACCACCACTTCAAAGCCCATGCTGCGCAGCACCGGCACGGCACTTGTCAGCACGATGGGCGCACCGGTCATGGTCAGCTCGTGGCTCAGGATCAGAGCACGCTTTCCGGAGGCAGAGAACACATCGTCGGCACACAGCTCCCGCCGGAAGTGCAGCAAAGACTGCGGGATGCGGCGGCAGTTTTCCGCCATGGCGGTGGCAAGGCGCAGCAGCTCGGTCACGCTGTCCCTTCCGCGCGCAGCGGCACGCACCCGGTCCAGAAGCTTCCGCGATACCATGGCGCAGCGGCTGCACGGGATGTGCTGGGTGCTCAGATAAAGGGCGGTGGAGCCATCGAAGCCAAAGGCGGCATCACACACCACAAGGTCGGCACCGGTGCGCAGGGCGGCGGCAAAATAGGTCAGGGCGGTGGAGGTGCACTCCAGATCTTCGCTGACCAGCAGCACGCCCTCCACCGAGTCGGTCAGGGCAGGGGTCAGCTCCGTTACCAGCCGGAACTTGCGGTGCAGCTGGTTTTCCAGTGCGTGCTCCAGCGCCTGATGACGGCCCGGTGCATACACCAGCAGATAGGTGCTCTGGGTATCGGTATAAACCTGCTTCGTCAGTTGCTTACGCTGCAGGGTGCTGTAACTGCTGTACATGTTGACAACTCCTTTAGCGATCCAATTCAGCCGCGCAGCAGGCGGCGCAAAGCACGCAGCGGTGCGGTAAGCCGCCAGCTGCTGCTCTCGTACAGGTTTTCCAGCGAATCTTCATAAGCAGCACGGCTGCTCTGCAGTTCCGCCAGCTGATTGTTCAGCCGGGTGTTCTCGGCAAGGGCGGCCTGCAGCTGTTCCAGAACATCGTTCTTTTCGGCCTCAGCCTGAAGCTTGATGGTATTCAACGCGCTGAGCAGGGCCTTGCCGGGCTGCTCGTGCTGGAAGCGGCCCAGCGGATAGTAATGATAGGTCACGGCAAACTTCATCCCGGCCGCAAAGGGCACGGTGCTGCGCACGGTCAGGTTGGGGTCCACATCCAAAAACAGCAGGCAGTCTTCCTGCAGCTGGATGCCGTTCATGGCGCGGCATTCCAGCCGCTCGTCCGAGATGCTCAGGTCAGTCACGCAGCAGGCCAGCTCACCGGGGTCCAGCCGCAGCGCACGGGCATCCGTGGGCAGGGTGAACACCGCAGAGACCTCGTGGGTCAGTTCGTCGTAGGCGTCCTCGGCAACGGTCAGGCATTCCCGCGGGGAATAGCCAGAGCCGGAATCGTAGAACAGCTGCGGCAGGGTGAGGGCGGCAGGCTCGTTGTCGCTGCCGTGCCTTGCCAGTGCGGCCTGATAGTTCAGCACCTGTTGTTCCAGCTCCAGACACCGCTGTGCCAGCCGGGATACACCTTCGTCAGAGAGCTTGAGCTGCTGTTCCAAGTCAGCAGCGCGGCTGCGGGCCGCAGCAAGGGTCTCGGGGGCATCGTTGTTCATAACCGGATTCTCCTCTTACTTTTATGATGGGCTGCACCGCAGCAGCCGGAAAAACATGTCAGTGCCGGGAGGTATAGTGCACGGCGGGCGTTCTGCGCTGTGCAGGGAAAAATCGGATGATGAGTGCGCGGCGTACACGCAGCAGCTCACACACCAGCCAGATAGAGCCCAGAGCGATGGCATATTGCAGCCACATGCCCAGCACCGGCTGCGCAGAGAACTTTGCTACCATCAGATACCACGGAATAGCGATGATCTCCACGGTATGTACGCAGAAAATGTTCAGCGAACGGCGGCCCACCGCTTCCAGAAAGTGCACGATGGGGCCATGGCCATGGCTGAGCCGCATGAACAGCCGGATGAAAAGCAGGCCTGCAGCACCGTCCAGAAAGATGCTCAGCGGCCCCAGTGACCACTCAGCCAGCGAGATGCAGTCGGTGGTGCGGGTAGCAAGAGCGCCTACGGCAATGAGTGCTGTGGCGGCCAGCAGCCCGGCAAAGACTTTGGGCGGCAGGGGCTCGTCCAGCAGATGCTTCTTTTTGGCAAGGAAGCCGATATAGAGGTAGGGCACCACCACGGCACCCTGGATCAGGCAGAAGGGCAGCTCCCACACAAGGCTCGCGCCCCAGCCCAGCAGGACGCAGCCTGCCACAGCCCATGGAACATAGCGCTCCGGGAAGATGTTCAGGATCACATCCAGCAGCACCCAGCCTACCACCAGCGCCAGCAGATACCACATCGGCCCGCAGGAGAAGAACTCCTGCCCGAAATACTCGGCCGTGTGGGGCAGGCCCAGCAGAAAGCCGCCGGTGACCTTGATAGACTCGCCGATGGTGCCGGGCAGGTACTGGAACGTCTTATAATGAATGATAAAGTGCAGCACGCAGGTGAACAGCGCCGTGTAAGCATAGGGTTTGAGCAGGCTTTTGAGCTGCTGGTGGATGCACTTGTGGATAGAGCGCTTGCGGAAGCCGTAGCCGCTGGCAATAAAAAAGGCGGACATCAGCGCTTCGCGGTAGATGAACGGGAAAAACGCGGTCAGGGACAGGCCGCTGACCGCCTGCATGGGATAAAGCTCGGCGGTATGCGCAAAAACGATGGTCAGCATACCGGCACCCTTGAGCATGTCGAACATGCCGATGGAGCTGGCGGTGCGGGGCTTGGTTCCTTCCATGGAGGTTCCTTCCTTGCGCGGGACATTCCATCAGAGCCGGATGCCGCACAATGCGTAGATTTTGAATGAAAAAGATAAAATTTTGTATGGATATAAACCCAGTATAATGCTTTTTGCACAGACTGTCAATTTTGAATTGCGGTCCGGCGGGCGGAGGGCACATTGCAGCCTGCAATAAAAGCATAGCACAGGCAGGGTGGCTTCGCAGCGAAAGGCAGAATTTACATCTGGAAACGACATGATATGCAAGAATTTATTGTCAATATTGGGAATTAAATGTTGCAAAACTCTTGCATTGACACAGGCCTTATTGTATACTGGGCACAGTTGGAAATGACTGGAAGGATCTGTGTTGGCTTACACAGGAGCGCCGGATCGGATGATAAAAATGGAGGCAGAAAAATGATTACATCACTGTATCAGTCCCTTTGCAATATGGAAACCAACATTGCAGACCGTGTGGCTCTGCGCTGGTATGATGAAGAAAAGCAGGGCGTGGCCGAGGTGCACTACGCACAGTATGCCCAGGATCTGCGCCGGTTCGTGGCGTTCCTGCGTGCAGAGTATGGCGACGTGCGCGGCAAGCGTGTGGCGATCCTGGCCCGCAACAGCTACCAGTATGTCATCTGCATGTACGGCACGGTCATTGCCGGAGCCGTGGCTGTGCCGCTGAACCTTGGCAAGGACTGGGATGCCATCTCCTATGAGCTGGGCCTCACCGAGCCGGTGTGCATCCTGCAGGATGGCGAGTTCGCGGAGCGGGAGCCTGCCCTCGCTGAGACCTACGGCAGCATCCTGAAGCCCATGGATGTCTTTGCGGCCTATGAGCCTGCCGAGGACGTGACCGAGGTGGAGGACCTCTCTGCTCTGGCCTTTATCATGTTCACCTCCGGCACCACCGGCCGCAGCAAGGGCGTTATGCTGAGCCAGAAGAACCTGTTCAGCGCCATGCCGGCCTTTCTGTCCCCCTTTGACGATGTGAAGAAGTACACGGGCTGGAACACCGACGAGTTCTCGTCCCTGTCCGCCCTGCCCATGTTCCACATCTCCGCCATGACCAGCCTTGTTTCGTGGAGCATCACCGGCCACTCCATCAACCTGTGCAACAACCTGAAGTATTTCTATCGTGATCTGGGTGCCATGCACAGCGAGGTGATGGCGGTGGTGCCGGTGCTGCTGAAGAGCATCTACAGCGATGTGATGAAGGGCCGCCGTGACCGCCTGAACGGCCTGTGCGTGCTGACCTGCGGCGCTGCCATGTTCGACCCCAAGATTCTGAGTGATATGATGGAGAAGGGCTTCTTTGTGGCCCAGATGTACGGCCTGACCGAGACCTGCGGCGACGGCGCATGGAACTCCTCGCAGGAGGCAAAGTACCTGACCAGCGTGGGCCACGTGGACCTCAGCTGTGAATACAAGCTGGACGACGGCGAGCTGTGCATGCGGGGCGACCCCATCATGCTGGGCTACTACAAGGACCCGGAAGGCACTGCAGAAGTCATCGATGCAGACGGCTGGTTCCATACCGGCGACATTGCCCGGGTGGAAGAGGATGGCTACATGTACCTGACCGGCCGCAAGAAGAACGTGATCATTCTGGACAGCGGCGAGAACGTGAGCCCCGAGGAGCTGGAAAAGCTGCTGGTGCCCTGTGCGGACATTCAGGAGTGCATCGTGAAGGAAAAGGACAAAAAGATCTGCGCTGTCATCTACTGTGACCCTGCAAAGCAGGAAACTGTGAAGGAGTTCGTCACTGGGGTCAACCGCGGCCTGCCGCTGTACAAGCGCATGGTGCCGGAGCTCAGCGCACAGCCGCTGCCCCGCAACGCCATGGGAAAACTGCTGCGCTGAACACAGGAGGAAACAGAACAATGCGTAAGATCAGAGTGCTGGATAATGTCTACGACCTTATCACCATCAACATGGAAGACCGCTTCAAGGATAATGTGGCCTTCCGCTTCTACGACACCGCAAACGATGCCGTGACCACCATCCTCTATAAGGATTATGTGCAGGATATCCGCAAGGCGGTGAATTACTTCCAGTCCACCATCCCGGAGATCAAGGGCAAAAAGATCTGCCTGCTCACCAAGAACAGCTACGAGTATGCCGTGAACACCTTTGGCGTGGTGGCGGCCGGTGCGGTGCTGGTACTGCTGAACCAGCGCAAGAGCTGGGACGAGCTGAGCTACGAGCTGGGCCTTGTGGAGCCGGACGCCATCCTGACCGACGGCGACGACTACGGCTTCAACGACCAGCTCAAGGCTGCCTACGGCGATATCCTCCGCCCCATGGATGGCTTCCGAAGCTATGAGCCTGCGCAGCTGACCCGCTGCATCGACCACGAAGCCCTGATGATCCTGATGTTCACCTCCGGCACTACGGGCCGCAGCAAGGGCGTGATGCTGAGCGAGAAGAATTTCTTCTCGGTGATGCGTGCCCACACCCAGATCGGTGAGCACATGATGGCGTATAAGCACGAACCGGACCTCGTCATGAGCCAGTACACCGTGCTGCCCATGTTCCATCTGGGCGCTTTCATCTGCCTGTTCTCCTGGGCCCACGCAGGCTGGGCGCTGAATGTCAGCAGCGACATCCGCAACTTCTATAAAGAGGTAAAGCGGATGCCCAGTCAGGCCATGGCGGTGGTGCCGGTCATCATGAACTCGCTCCACCACGATGTGATGCGCGGCCGCAAGGACCGTCTGGGTGAGCTGTGGGTGCCTATCTGCTCCTCTGCCATGTTCGACCCGCAGGTGATGCTGGATATGGCGGAACACGGCATGTTCGTGGTGCAGACCTACGGCAGCACCGAGACCTGCGGCGACGGCATCATCAACTACGCACAGGACGCAAAGCACATTGGCGCTGTGGGTCAGGGCAACGATTATCTGGACTACAAGATCGCCGAGGACGGCGAGCTGTGCATGCGCGGCGACAGCATCATGCTGGGCTACTACAAGGACCCGGAGGCCACCGCCGAGGTCATTGACGCGGACGGCTGGTTCCATACTGGCGATCTGGCCCGCAAGGACGAGGACGGCTACTATTTCCTGATCGGCCGCAAGAAGAACCTCATCATTCTGGACAGCGGCGAGAACATCAGCCCCGAAGAGCTGGAAGGCATCGTGGGCAAGTGCGAAGCCGTGAAGGAATGTGTTGTAAAAGAGATGGGCAAGAAGATCGGCGTGGTGGTCTATTGCGACGAGGACAAACAGCAGCAGGTGCGGGACTTTATCACCGAGGCAAACCGCACCCTACCGCTGTACAAGCGTATGAGCGCAGTGGAGTTCAGCACCGAGCCGCTGCCGCGCAACGGTGCAGGCAAGCTGCTGCGCCAGTGATACGGATGCGATCGAATGCCCGGATGCATAAATGGGCCGGCAGACCGGCAGACTGAAAACAGGAGTTCCGACAAAAAACAAAGCTTTGTTGCCGGAACCCTTGCGCACAGGAGAGAATCAGGGTATTATTATGGAAAGGCACAGGAGATTGTGCCTATTATCCGTCACGGAAAGGAAGAATATTTCTATGGAACGAGCAGAGATCATTTCCCAGATCCTGGCCATCCTGGAGGATGTTGCCGAGGTCTCTCCCGAAGATGTGAATGAGAACAGCGTCCTGATGGACGATCTGGATCTGTCCTCAATGGAGATCCTGACCATTGTGGCAGACCTCGAGGAGACCTTCGGCCTGCGCATCCCTGAAAAGGAGCTGCGCAACTTTGTGACCATAGGGGATCTGGTGGATTATCTGGCGGCAAACGCGGGGTAACAGTTCATGAATGAGTCGCAGCGCTCGACGGAGTACATCTTTCAGGGAACGATGTATTTCTTCCGTCGGGAGAAGATCCTGTGCCGGTACCAGTTTGCGCTGCAGGACGCGGTGGAACCCGCTCTTTTGCAGCGCGCACTGGAGGCGGCGCTTTCAGCCGCACCGTACTATCGGGTACAGCTGGTGCAGGAAAAGCGGAGCTTTTTTCTGGAGCCGAACCCGAACCCCTGTCTTGTGTATCAGGGCAGTGCCCAGCGCGATATCCCGGAGGAAACGAACGGCTATCTTTTCAGCGTGAGCTGTGAGGGGGACACCGTCTATTTTGACTGGTATCATTTCCTCATGGACGGCCACGGGGTGTCGCCCTTCCTCACCCGCATTCTGGAACAGTATTGCAACCTGCGCTATGGCACGGCGTTTGCAAACACGCCCATCGTGTGCAGCCCGGCCTATGACATCGAGGCCATGATGGAAAAATATCCACCCCTCACAGCCACCGAGAGCACGATGCAGAGGGATGTGGTGCAGACATGGGAGGGCAGGATGCGCCGCACCCGGGTGCGGCTGACCAAGCAGAGCCTTGTGGACCGGGCAGTGGAGAACGGCGTCAAGCCCTTTACAGCGCTGGCCGGTCTGCTGAGCCTTGCGCTGCGCAGCTATCTGGGCAAAGACGAGATCCAGTATTCCTACTCGACAGATACCCGCAGGGAAGCGGGCGTGCCGGATGCCCTTTACAACTGCGTGTGCTCCTTCCAGAGCGGCGTGAAGCTGCACGATGACACCCGCCTTGCGGACATCGTGCCGGAAATGGATGCCGAGGTGCTCCGCACCCTGCAGCCGGAGGCAAAGCTGCGCCAGATGACCCAGCAAATGAGCTGGGTGTACAAGGTAGACCAGCAGAAAGCGCCCCTGCGCATCAAGCAGAGGGTGTTCCAGATGGGTGAGTACATCAGCGGTGTCCCGGCGGATTTCTGGCTCAGCTATCTGGGCAATCCGCTGCTGCCGGCCACGCAGGAGCTTCAGAAGTACACCAAAGACTTCAATGTCTGGGTCCCACCGGATGGCGGCTCCATGGGTGTGGAAGCCTCCAGCCTGAACGGCATTATCACCCTGTGCATCGAGAACAAGGCCGAAATGCCAGGCCTTGCCGGGATGATCCGCACCGCCTTTGAAAAAGAGGACATCACGGTGCTGGAAGCCGTGGATCTGGATACATAAGTGCAGAACATAAAAAGCACTCTTTCCGGGCGGGAAAGGGTGCTTTTTTGCGTCTTATTCGGTCCGTGCAGGCCGTGTGGTCACCTCGCCGCAGCGCAGAGCCTCCTCCCGGCCATTCTCCCGCTGGATGACCAGCCGCCCTTCCTCGTCGATGGCAAGGGCCTTTGCGGCGTAGGTCTCGGTCTCGGCACACACCGTCACCCAGTGGCCGGGCACAAAGCACCGGGCGCGGTACTCATCCAGACAGTCAAACGCCGGGCAGAGGGCCAGCAGCTCCCGGGCAATGGCCCCGGCCAGTGCGGCCCGGCTCACCGGGGCAGGCCCGCCGGGGTACAGGCTCCCGGCTCTGCGGGCCAGCTCCTCCGGCCAGTCGGCAGCGGTGGAGGTAAGGTTCAGCCCGATGCCCACCACCAGCCATTCCAGCTGTCCGCTCTCGAGGTCGGTCCCCGCTTCGGTCAGGATGCCGCAGACCTTTCTGCCCTGATAGTACAGGTCGTTGACCCACTTGATGGCAAGCTCCAGCCCGCAGAGCTTTTTCACGGCACGGCAGACCGCCACCGCGGCGCTGATGGTAGCGGTCTGGGCATTGGCGGCGGGCATTTCCGGGCGCAGCAGCACAGAGCAGTAAACGCCCTTGCCTGCCGGGCTTTCAAATCTCCGGCCCAGCCTGCCGCGTCCGGCGCTCTGGTGGGCGGTGAGCACCAGCGTGCCATGGGGTGCACCATCCAGCGCCAGCAGCTTTGCCGTGCGGTTGGAGCTTTCCAGCGTGTCATATAAATAGATGGGTGCAGGGTAGTCCCCGATGGCTTCGGTGCAGAACGGGTCGCCGCCTGCCAGCCGGTAGCCCCGGCGGGGCGCAGCTTCCAGCGCGTACCCTTGGGCCGTGAGGGCCGCAGCGGCCTTGTGCACGGCAGCGCGGCTCACGCCGAGGGTCTCGGCCAGCTGCTGGCCGGAAACGTAGCTGCCCCCGGCAGCGGAAAGTGCCTGCAAAAGTGCCTGACGGGTACTGACAGCCATGGCCGAATGCCTCCTTTTGTGCTATACTACTTCTATTGTATCATAAAAATAAAAGTTTTTGCAGGATTTTGAACGGCTGTTTCGTATGAATGTGCAGAAGGGCAGCGCAGGGGCTGCACTTCGTCGGACCGGGACGAAACCGAAAGGAGGTGGACAGGCCGTTGACGACCTTGGAATTCAGCGCGATGGTGCAGAAATACCAGTCGCTCGTGTATACGGTCTGCCACCAGCTGGTGCCGGATGCCGGCGATGCGCAGGACCTGACGCAGGAGACCTTTCTGGCGGCATGGCGGGCCATTGACCGCTGCCCGTCCGGGTTTGAAAAACAGTGGCTGGCACGCATCGCTGCCAACAAGGCAAAGGACTATCTGCGCAGCGCATGGGTGCGCAGGGTGAACATTCCCGGCGACGATGTGCTGGCGCTGGAAGGTGCGCCGCCCGGCACCCAGCCGGAACAGCAGGTGCTGGATGCTCTGGGCGAGGAAGAGCTCACCGCCATGATCCTGGACCTGCGGGAGCCCTATAGAACGCCTTGCCGTCTGGTGCTGCTGGAACAGCACACCATGGCCGAGGCGGCACAGCTGTGCGGCCGCCCGCCCAAGACGGTGGAAGCACAGATCTACCGGGCAAAAAAGATGCTGGCACAGCAGATACTACAGCGTGAAAACGATGGAAAGGAGTGCGTACATGGAACTGTTTGACAAAAACGGCTGCCTGACCGACGAAGGCCTACAGGCCCTGCAGGCAGGCGGGCTGGATGAGCTGGGCCGGCTGGAAACCGCCGAGCATTTATCCTACTGCGATAAATGCATGGACCGCTACACCGCTCTGCTGACGGCAGATGCGCTGGAAACGCCGCCCCACTCCGCGCACAAGGCGGTGATGACCGCCATCTGGGTGCGGCTGATGCAGAACACATGGGGCCGTGCCGCAGTGGCCGGTGCGGCGGCGGTGCTGGCCTTTACCATGTGGCGCTCCGGCACCATAGACCAGCTGCTGAATTTCCGGCAGGAGCTGCACACATGGACACCGGAGACCAGCCAGAGCCAGACCGAAGAAGCCTTGCAGCTGGGCAAGCCGATGGAAGATGACCGCCCGTCCGCCCAGCCGGAAATACTGGGAAAGCCAATGGACGACGACGAGCCGAAGCAGCAGGCTTCGCTGGCAAAAGCACTCAATGACCTGCTGTTCGGAGCCGGCGGCCCTGCAGCAGAAAAACACAAAAATTCGCCACTTGCAGATCAAACAAAATAAGGAGATCGATTATGATGAAAAACGGAATCCTGACCTTCCTCTTCGCCTTTTGCCCGGGCGCAGGCCAGATGTATCAGGGCTACATGAAGCGCGGCCTTTCGCTCATTACGATGTTCTGCGTGGCCTTTGGTGCGAGCACTCTGCTGGAAGTTTTGTATGTAGCCATGCCCATTGTGTGGATGTACAGCTTCTTTGACACCTTCAATCTCCGGGCGCAGATCGGCGCAGGCACCGCCCCGCAGGACGATTATCTGGTGCACATCAACTGGCACGACCAGCGCATGGAACAGTTCATGCTGGACAGCCACAAGCTGCTGGGCTGGGGCCTGATCGCGCTGGGCGCGCTGGTGGCCTACCAGAACATCCTTATGAACACGCTGGGGGATATCGTGTGGCGCTGGGGCCAGAGCAGCCCTTTCTTCCGCGCACTTTACCTGATGATGGATCAGCTGCCGGAGATCGTTGTGTGCGTGGCCCTGATCATCTGCGGTGCATGGCTGGTGCGCGGCCCCAAGGGCAGAAAGCAGAAGCCGCAGAACGATGCCGAAGATGAAGATTTTACCGAGTATGCTGCACAGGATGCGCAGGCAGAGCCGGAAGCAAGGGGCTTTGCCATGCCCAAGCTCTCGGCTCTGCTGGGCAAGCCCGTGACCCCGGACGATGAGACGGAGGATGCCGACGATGGACGAGACGAGAAATGATGCGCCGCTGACCGGTGAAGCACCGCAGCCTGCAAAACCGCAGCCGCTGCGCCGGGTGGGCAGCTTTACGCTGGGCGTATGCCTGATCGCAGCGGGCATATTCTTTCTGCTTGCCTATTTTGTGCCGGGCGTTGACTGGAAGCTGATGCTCAAGATCGCCCCAGCGGCAGGGCTGATCCTGCTGGGCGGCGAGGTGCTGTTCTTTGCCGCCCGCCCGGGCCGCTGGAAATACGATTTCTGGTCGGTGCTGATCTGCCTTGTGCTCATGGGCGGGTGCTTCTGTCTGTCGCTGCTGCCGGTCGTGTGGGATGAACTCGGCCCGGAGCGGAATCAGGCAAGCATGAAGCTGGGGCAGGAATATACGACAGAAGCCTATGACAAGATTAAACAAACAGCCCCGGATATCCGTGTGAAGAATATCAGCGGAAACGCCTACCTGTACAGCAGTGAGGCGAAAACGCTGCGGGATGTGAATGCCGGAAACGGCTATCTGAGCCTGACTGTGGAGCTGTTTGGCGGCTATGACAGCGTACAGGCCTTTGCGCAGGACTGCCGCAGCGTGACCGATGCCGTGCAGCAATGCAGCGCACAGCCGAATGAGCTGCGCATTACATGGTCGCCGGACAACGACCCGGAAGAGAGCCTTGGCACGGGAACACTGCAGCAGGTGGAGCAGTACACGCTGGAGCTGGTGGGCATTGCGCAGCTGGACTGGACGGCTGACCAGATGGCAAAGCAGACCGAGGTGCAGTACCTGCTGGACGAAGAAAACGAAGAAACGGCAGAGTCCGAAGCTTTTTCCGAGGAAAGCGCGGAGCTGAGTGAGTGAAACAAAAAATGCTTCCGTGCGGTGCACGGAAGCATTTTTTTGTTGAAATCAGCCGAAAACTATGTTATGCTATCTCTGCTGCTGAAAGGCGGCGGGGCACTGCAAACAACGGCAGGCGGTTCGGCCCTCACTTCCGAAAGGAGGTGAGTACATGCCAATTACTTTGACATTCCACTTGTTTGGATTGACATTCACCATTCGCGTGAAAAAGTAAGAACCGCCACCCGGCACGGTGACGGTTCTCAAAAACTGTAAACCTTGAACTGGGGCCAACCGCTTGTCGCAGTGCCCTTTCTATAGACATTATAGCGAATCCCGGCAGAGCTGTCAAGCATCTGCCGGGATTCGTTTTATCGTAAAATTTACAGCTTTTTGCCGGTGAGCAGCTCGTAAGCCTCCAGATACTTGGCAATGGTCTTGTCGATCACGTCCTGCGGCAGATCGTAGTTGCTGTCGGGGTTGGCCTTGAGCCAGTCTCGCACGAACTGCTTATCAAAAGAGGGCTGGCTGTGGCCCGGCTCGTAGCCCTCCAGCGGCCAGAAGCGGGAGGAATCCGGGGTGAGCATTTCGTCACCCAGCACCACGTTGCCGTTCTTATCCAGACCAAACTCAAACTTGGTGTCGGCAATGATGATGCCGCGGGAGAGTGCATACTCAGCACACTTCTTATATAGGGCAATGGTGTAGTCGCGCAGCTTGGTGGCGTACTCCTCGCCGTGGCCGGGGAACTGCTTTTCCAGCACCTCAATGCTCTTTTCGTAGGAGATGTTCTCGTCGTGGTCGCCGATCTCGGCCTTGGTGGAGGGAGTGTAGATAGGCTCGGGCAGCTTGTCGGACTCCTTCAGGCCCTCGGGCAGCTGGATGCCGCACACCTTGCCGGTCTTCTGGTAGCTGGCCCAGCCGCTGCCGGTAATGTAGCCGCGCACGATGCACTCAATGGGCAGCATGGTCAGCTTACGGCACATCATGCTGTTGCCGTCAAACTGCGGCTGCTGGAAAAATTCAGGCATATCCTTCACGTCTACGCTCAGCATGTGGTTGGGCAGCAGATCGCGGGTGTAATCGAACCAGAATTTGCTCATCTGGGTCAGAACGGTGCCCTTTTTGGTGACCTTGTTTTTCAGGATGACATCAAACGCGGAAATGCGGTCGGTAGCAACCATGATGAGGCTGTCACCGTTATCATAGATCTCACGAACCTTGCCTTCTTTAATGGGCTTGAACTCAGTCATAATCAAACACTCCATTTTCCAATGCCGAAAAAGCGGCGGTGTATCTTACCTGATTATTGTACCATGTCTGCGGACAGTTTGAAAGAAACAGAATGAAAGGAAAATCAGGCCGTTTTTGCATTTTTCTCGTGAAAAATGTACGAAAAATAGAATCAAAATTCGGCGATTTGACGATAAAAGTCGTACTTTCACAACAATGAAGCACCTTTTTGTAAAATGTAGGCATGGACATTCCGGCGATTGTGCGGTATCTTATAATCAACAAATTAAAATAGGGAGGGTTTCCTTATGGGCAGTTTTCCAAAAGATTTTCTGTGGGGCGGTGCCACCGCTGCCAACCAGTGCGAGGGCGCATGGCAGGCAGGCGGCAAGGGCCTTGCCACCGTGGATGTGACCCCGTTTGGCCCGGACCGCTTCCCGGTGGCGCTGGGTCGGCTGGAAATGCTGGAGTGCGACGACAAGCACTATTATCCCAGCCATGAAGCCATTGACCTGTATCACCATTATAAAGAGGACATCGCCCTCTTTGCCGAGATGGGTTTCAAGTGCTTCCGGCTGTCCATCGCATGGACCCGCATCCTGCCGAACGGCGACGATGCCCAGCCCAATGAAGAAGGCTTGAAGTTCTATGAGGATGTGTTTGATGAGTGCCACAAATACGGCATTGAACCGCTTGTGACCATCTGCCACTTCGATACCCCCATTGCCCTCATAAAAAAGTATGGCGGCTGGAAAGACCGCCGCATGGTGGATGCCTATGTGCACTACTGTGAAGTGCTGTTTGACCGCTACAAGGGGAAGGTGAAATACTGGCTCACCTTCAACGAGATCAACATGCTGCTGCATCTGCCCTTTACCGGCGCGGGGCTGGTGTTCTATCCGGGCGAGAATGTGCAGCAGGTGGAGTATCAGGCGGCACATCATGAGCTGGTGGCCAGCGCAAAGGCGGTCAAGCTGGCCCATGAAAAGATGCCCGGTGCCATGGTGGGCTGTATGCTGGCGGCAGGCCAGTATTACCCGCGCACCTGTGCACCGGAGGATATCCGTGCCGCGCAGGAAGCGGACCGCGACAACTACTTCTTTACCGATGTGCAGGCCCGGGGAGCCTACCCGGTGTGGGCAAAAAAGCGGATGGAGAAGGCCGGCATCACCCTACACACCGAGCCGGGCGATGAGCAGGTTCTGAAAGAAGGCACCGTGGATTTTGTCTCCTTCAGCTACTATTCCAGCCGCTGCATCACCACGGATCAGGAGATCCTGGCAGAAGAAAAGGCCGACGGCAATGCGGTGCTGGATGCCGTGAAGAACCCGTACCTCAAGGCCAGCGAGTGGGGCTGGGCCATCGACCCGGTGGGCCTGCGCGTGACCCTGAACACCATCTACGACCGGTACGAAAAGCCCATGTTCATTGTGGAGAACGGCCTTGGCGCGGTGGATACCGTGGAAGCGGACGGCTCCATCCACGACAGCTACCGCATCGATTATCTGCGCGCCCACATCGAGCAGATGGAAAAGGCCGTCAACGAGGACGGCCTGCCGCTGATGGGCTATACCACATGGGGCCCTATCGACCTTGTGAGCGCATCCACCGGTGAGATGAAAAAGCGCTACGGCTTTATCTATGTGGATAAGGACAACGACGGCAACGGCACACTGGCCCGCAGCCGCAAGGACAGCTTCTATTGGTACAAAAAGGTCATTGCTTCAAACGGCACCGACCTTGCCTGAAATTTGCGAAAAAATAAATTTGTGAGAAAGAATTGGAATTTATGACACCTGAGATCATTGCACACCGCGGCGCGTCCTATCTTGCGCCGGAAAATACCCTTTCTGCGTTCCGCAAGGCGATGGAGATCGGCGCGGACGGCGTGGAAATGGACGTACAGCAGACCAGCGATAAAAAGCTGGTGATCCACCACGATTTTGTCATTGACTGGCACACCGATATGCGTGGCCAGATCTACGACATGACCGAGGGCGAGCTGAAGGCGCTGGACTTTGGCAGCTGGAAGGATGTGAACTATCGGAACGAGAGGATCGCTACCCTGCAGGAGGCACTGGCTCTGTGCAGGGAAATGGAAGGTACCATCGTTCAGCTGGAAATGAAGGCCACCATCGATGACGACCCGGATTTTGTCCCCCGCGTGATCGAGGAGGTGCGTGCAGCAAACATTACCGACCGGCTGGTGGTGATCTCGTTCAACCACGACCTGCTGCGGCAGGCAAAGCAGCTGATGCCGGAGCTGAAGGTGGGCGTGCTGGTCTACGGTGCGTTGGAGACCATGGCGCTGCCCACTAGCACATGGGAAATGCTTGGCCTGCAGAACGGGCTGGAAGAGGATGATTTTCCACAGCTGCCGCCGCTGTCGGTGGAAAATGTGGATGACGAAAACTGCAGCTGGGCCCTGCGCTGGATGGGCAATCAGATCAGTATGCTGCAGGCGAACTTTCCGGGCAAGAGTCTGGTAGAGGTAGCCCAGCGCCTGCTGGAACAGCGGGACCCGGTAAAGTATGTGCAGACGCTGGACTTCAAGCCGGACTGGGTGAGCTGCGAATATCACACCGCTTACCAGCAGCCCAGCATGGTGCAGAAGCTGCATGATCTGGGCATCAAGGCGGCATACTGGACGGTGGACGGGGAACAGGCCGTGAAAGACCTTTGGCCTCTGCAGCCGGATGCCATCGTCACAAACCGCCCGGACCGCGTGCGGGAATGGATCTCTGAACTGGAAATGACAGAATAAAAGGCAGAAGCTGCATCCCTTCGGTGCGGCCTGATCCCCCAAGCAACATCTGAAAAGCAAACAGCGGACAGCCTGCAGGCCGTCCGCTGTTGTGCTATGCAAAAGATGCTATAAAATATATCCGAGGCTCCGCAGCACGAACAGCCAGAAGGTCAGGCTGAATGCGCTGAACAGGGTGGTGGTAACGCACACGCTGCCGGTAAGCACACCTTCGTGGCCCATCTGCTTTGCCATAACGTAGCACGCCGGGGTGGTGATGCTGCCCAGCATCACCAGCAGGGCCACCAGCTTTTCGTCGGTAAAGCCAAAGCGCACAGCCAGCGGCAGGAACAGCGCAGGCAGCACCATCAGCTTGACCACAGTAGCCACAGCGGTAGGCTTGAGGTATCCCAGAGCTTTTTTGCCCTTGAAGCCTGCACCAATGGCAAGCAAGGCCAGAGGGCTGGTCAGACCGGCCACATTGGAAAGGGCCTTATCCAGCATGGCAGGCATGGAAATGTGCAGCATGCTCCACGCAAAGCCCGCTGCAATGCCCAGAAGGATGGGGTTCGTCAGGATGCCTTTCACACTCTTTTTGAGCTTTTCAGCCATATTGCCGGTCTGAGCCTGCGCAATGGGCGCTTCCAGCATCAAAATGACCACTGCCATGATGTTATACAGCGGCACACTGCCAAGGATCATCAGGCTGGACATGCTGGCATCGCCGTAGATGCTCTGCAGAAAAGCCGAGCCGAGGATGGCAGCCGACGAGCGGTAACACACCTGAACGAACTCGCCCACAAGGCCGGTGCCCTTTAAAAACAGCTTTGCCAGCGCCCAGATCACAAGGATGCACGCCAGTGTGACCGCAAAGCAGAACAGCACATACCGGCCATCGAAGGTGGCGCGGACATCGTTTTTGCCAAGGTCGCGGAACAGCTGCACCGGCAGTGCCACATAAAACACGAACTTGTTGGCCCCGGCCACGAACGCATCGCTCAGAAAACCGGTGCGGTGCAGCACATAGCCCAGCAGCATGATAAAGAACAGCGGCATGGTGCTGTTCATGCTGAACAGAATATTTTCCAGCAAGGCTCACACCCCGCCATGACGGCGCTGTTCCGCTGAAAGCTCCTGCTGCAGAGCAGCTTTGCGGTGGTCCAGCAGCAGGTCTTTGTTGTACTGGAAGTAGCGTTCGCAGCCGTTCTCGGTGAGGAAGGCGTGGGACACCGGGTCCACCGTCAGCTCGGTGACAAACACCACCATCTCCTGGCTTTCGGCAAAGGCCTGTTCCATAAAGTCGAAAGCGGCTTCCAGCGCGGCGCTGGCGGTCTGCTGGGCCTTTTCGCGCTCATCGGCAAGGGACTGGAACTGCCTGCGCAGCAGGTCGAAGGCTTCCTGTGTACCGGCGGCGTTGGCACGGCGCAGTTCGCCCTCCCACTGGCGCAGTACGGCCAAGACCTGCAGACGGGTGGTCAGAGCATCTTTGCTCAGCAGCCCGGCGGCACGCTTTTGCTGTGTTTCGGTGTCGTAATCCATGATCTGCTGGTGGAACATTTCTGCCGAGCCGTCCGGGATATCCTCCGGAACGGTGGCAAGGGCTTTTTTGGTCTCCCGCAGAAAGGCATAGCAGCTGTCGGCCACTGCATCTGCCTGACGGGAGGCCGTGAACCGGGTGCCGAGGCCTGCAAGGATCAGGCTGACCAGCGAAAGCCGCTCGTCGAAGGGGGCCTGCAGCAGCCGTGCGAACACGGCGGGCTTTGCCTGTCCGGCCAAGATCTCCTCTACGCCGTAGTCGTCGCGGTACTTATAGTAAAGGTCGAGGTAGGCGGAGAAGTCCTCTGCGATCTTCGGGTGCTGGATGTACTCGCGGATCAGGTCTTCATCGGCCTGCAGACCCAGTGTTTCGTAGGTGTCCAGCAGATTGGAAAGATCCTCCCAGCCGCGGGCGGTCACGAACTGGGTGCCGTCCACATCGGCGTTGATCTGGTAGAAGTTCTGCGGGTGCAGCTCCAGATAGCTCAAAATGGCGCTGTGGATGTGGGCAGCGCGGGCATAGTCCTTCCACACGGGCAGGTCCGGCTCAATGTCCATGCGGCGCACGCGGTCCAGCGTAACGATATCAAAGTCGCGCACAGATTTGTTATATTCCGGTGGGTTGCCTGCCGCCACGATCACCCAGCCCGCAGGCACGGCCTGATTGCCAAAGGTCTTGCATTGCAAAAATTGCAGCATGGTGGGGGCCAGCGTTTCCGACACACAGTTGATCTCGTCGATGAACAGAATGCCCTCGGAGAGGCCGGTGGCCTCCATCTTGGCGTAGATGCTGGCAATAATCTCGCTCATGGTGTATTCAGTCACGGAGACATCTTTGCCGCCATAATTGCGCTGGCGGATGAAGGGCAGGCCCACGGCGCTCTGGCGGGTGTGGTGGGTGATGGTGTAAGCCACCAGTGCCACCCCGCATTCCCGGGCTACCTGCTCCATCACCTGCGTCTTGCCAATGCCCGGAGGCCCCATGAGCAGAATGGGACGCTGCCGGATGGCCGGGATGGCGTATTCGCCCAGAGCATCCTTGGCAAGGTAGGCTTTTACGGTGTGTTCAATTTCTTCTTTGGCTCGTTTGATATTCATAACAAATTCCCTCACGAATTGTTCAGGTCACGGTACAGGTCGTCCTCTTCGGCCAGCGCATCTGCAAGAGCATTAGCCGGGCGGGCTGCTGCGCCGGTAAATTCTTCTTCGTCCAGAACCACCTTCATGGCCCACGGCGGCACATTGGCATCATCGAACCGGTCGCCTAGAAACAGAAAAGCGGTGTCGTAGGCCGGGCGCTTGGCGGGGTAGGTGCCCATGCCGTCGGTGAAGTACAAAAGGCCCCGCAGGTTCGAGAACTTCTTCTCGGCGCAAAGCTGGTTCACGTATTCAAAGGCCGGGCGGAAGTCCGTTCCGCCGCCGCCCCGCAGCTCAAAGTGGTTCATGGCGTGGATCAGCTCGTCCTCATTGTGGATCAGGATATCCTGCCGGATGGCGTTATCAGCCTGGATCAGGTGCAGGTTCATCCGGTGAAAAAAGTTCTCCTGTCCTTTCAGCAGAGTGTAGGTCTCCGCAAGGAACGCCCGCACCAGTTCACCGGAGGTGGAGTAGCTGGTGTCGATGACAAGGGCCAGCTCCTCGATCTTTTTGCTCTCCCGGCTTTCCAGAGGCTCGATGAGGGGTAGGTTTCCGTACACCGAAAGGCCGTAGGTGTAGAAGTTCAGGTCGAACTCGTCCGGGTCCAGCTTTACTTCCTCCCGCAGCACGCAGAACCGGCGCAGAAAATCCCGGTAGCTGCGGCGGCTGCGGTTGGCGGCTTTTACCTGCTGCTTCAGGGCATCGGCACCGTCCCCGGCTTCCTTATCCCGCAGGTCCAGCTCTGTCTGCATCCGCTCCCCGATCTTCTGCCACGTTTTCTGGGGCAGCGGCGTGGGCATCTGCTGGGGCTGGTCAGGCGCATCCTTCGGCCACAGACGGTGGTCGTCGGTCACGAACTCCCGCTCCAGCTGGCGCAGCACACCGGGGGTCTGCCGGGTGAGCCACCGATACACCGGCGCGGCTGCCACCACGGTTTCCTCGGCGGTGATCTGCTGGTAGGCGTTCTGGCGCACATAGGTCAGCGGGCGCTTGACGCTGGTGCGGTTCAGGCTGTCGATAACGTTTTCCACTGCGATATCACAGGCAAGGCTCCACAGCTGCGGCTCCCGGCGGCCTTTCAGCCACAAATGCCGGAATACGCAGTGGAATATGGTGTGCAGATACAACCGGTTGAGATATTTTGGATTGTCCTGATAGAGCCGCAGCAGGTGGCTGGGCTGATAAAACAGGACCTGACCGTCCGTAGCCAGCACCCGGCAGCGCTCGTCCGGGGCGGGGGACAAGGCACTGAGCGCCATATCCAGAAAGCGGAAGTCCAGATACAGCCCGCTGCGCACCACCGCCAGCACCTCACCGCCCATGCGTGCCTGCCACTCCTCGTGGGTCTCCGGCCGCTGGGACTGGAACGGCTTGCGCGGGTCAAAAAATTTTTCTTTTGGCAACGTGTGGTCACCTCTCAAAAATCAAAATCGTACCGCTGCTTTTTGGGCTGAGGAGCATACTTTTTGTGCTCCGCATCCGCCAGCAGAGCGGCGGCAGCGGCGTTCCCGGCCTTGGCGGCAAGGGCTGAAGCTTCGGCAAAGCCGGCTTTGTCCAGCACATCCAGCGCAATGAGTGCACGCACGGCATCGTTGTCCTGCGCCTTCAGCAGGCGGGCCAGCACCCGGTCGGTGTTGGCTGCCAGAAATGCCCGGTAGTGCCCGGCGGCGGCTTCGGTCAGCTGCCACGGATACCGCAGCCGGTCAAAGCAGAGCATTGCCATCACATTGGCATCGTCGGCATCGTGGCCCTGCGGGAAGATCGCGTCGTATTCTGCGGGGAGGAATTTGTTCTCTAAAAAACACTGCCGGTAATGGTATCCTTGGCCGGAAAAGGTGTGCAGAAGAATGTGGGCGGGGGTCTCCTCGATATCCTCCCAGTAGGCGGGATACCAAAGCGCCGCCAGCGGGGCTGCTGTACCGGCAGGGCAAAACTCAGCCCGCACCGCTTCGGTGATGTTGTTCACGAGGGCAAACAGGCCGGTAGGTTCTTCAGGGCCTGCCTGCACCCGGATGGTCTCCAGCGCGAAGCAGTTCAAAAACACATCGCTGCCCATGGTCAGGCTGCCCGTGCCCACGGTGAGCAGACGAAGCTTGCGGCAGTTGTAGAATGCGCAGCTGCCGACGACCTGTAAGCTGTCCGGCAGGGTCAGCTCTTCGAGAAAGTTCCCACACACCGGGTGCAGGTCGTCTGCATCCGAACCGGCAGCGGGCGCGTCAAAGTCGAAGTCGTACCGGCGGCAGGTGCCGCCTACCGTCTGCCCAAAGGCCCGAGTCAGCCGCGCCGTGCCGTCCGGGGCCGCCTCGTAGCGGCAGGTCTTGTCTGCCGCAGGCAGGCTGCGTGGCTTTTCGGAAAAGCAGTAGTCGCCCAGTTCGGTAACAGCAAAGCTGCCGCCCTCCGGTGCTGGCAGTGTGCCGGGCAGCGCGATACACGGCTCTGTGCCGTACACCCGCACCAGCCGGGCTGTGTCTGCCGAAAGCGGCAGGATATCCAATGTAAGGGCGTTTTCCGGATATGCCATGTTCTGACCTCGTTTTCCTGCAATTCATTCAAGGTTCAGTATACCGCGAACAGGGGGTGATTGTCCAGAGCGGAGAAGAGAAAAGGAGCCGCCGCACGGCGATGTGCCGGTGCGGCGGCTCTTTTGAGAAGGTAGAAAAACGCTTAGTTTTCGGCCAGATTGCCGGTGTACAGCTGGTAATACTTGCCTTTTTTAGCGATCAGCTCGTCGTGGCTGCCGCGCTCGATGATGCGGCCCTGCTCCAGCACCACGATGCAGTCTGCATTGCGGACGGTGGACAGGCGGTGCGCAATGACAAAGCTGGTGCGGCCGTACATCAGGCCGTCCATGCCGCGTTGCACCAGCGCTTCGGTGCGGGTATCGATGGAGGAGGTGGCCTCGTCCAGGATCAGCACCGGGGGATCTGCCACGGCGGCGCGGGCAATGGCCAGCAGCTGGCGCTGGCCCTGCGAGAGGTTGGCACCATCGCCGGTGAGCATGGTGTTGTAGCCTTCCGGCAGGCGTTTGATGAAGCCATCCGCGTTGGCAAGGCGGGCAGCGGCAATGCACTCTTCATCGGTGGCATCCAGTCGGCCGTAGCGGATGTTTTCCATCACCGTGCCGGTGAACAGATGGGTGTCCTGCAGCACGATGCCCAGAGAACGGCGCAGATCGGCCTTTTTGATCTTGTGGATGTTGATGCCGTCGTAGCGGATCTTGCCGTCCTGAATGTCGTAGAACCGGTTGATGAGGTTGGTGATGGTGGTCTTACCGGCACCGGTAGAACCGACAAAGGCGATCTTCTGGCCCGGACGGCCATACAGGTTGATATCGTGCAGGACGGTTTTTTCCGGCACATAGCCAAAGTCTACATCGGTAAAGGTGATGCTGCCTTCCAGCTTGTGGTAGGTGGTAGTGCCGTCGTGGTGCGGGTGCTTCCATGCCCAGATGCCGGTGCGCTCGGTGGCTTCCACAAGGTTATCGTCGCGGTCATACTTGGCGTTGACCAGCGTGACATAGCCCTCGTCGGTCTCGCTGGGTTCGTCCATCATCTTGAAGATACGCTCGGCACCGGCCAGAGCCATGATGATGCTGTTGGCCTGCATGGACACCTGACTGATGGGCATGTTGAAGCTCTTATTCAACGAGAGAAATGCCACAACGGTGCCCAAGGTCATGCTGCCTACACCGCCTACAGCCATGGCTGCACCCACCAGAGCGCAGATGGCGTAGCTGATATTGCCCAGCTGAGCGTTGACGGGCATCATGATGTTGGCGAAGCTGTTGGCCTGCTTGGCGCTTTCCTTCAGCTGGTCGTTCAGCTCGCGGAAGCCGGCCAGAGCCTTCTGTTCGTGGGTGAACACCTTGACGACCTTCTGGCCCTCCATCATCTCTTCGATATAGCCGTTCACCTTGCCAAGGTCGCGCTGCTGCTGGATGAAGTATTTGCCGGACTGCTGGGTGATCTTTTTGGAGCAGAACATCATCAGCGCCACCATCAGCATGGTAACGATCGTCAGCTGCCAGCTGAGCATGCACATGCTGAAGAACACCGAAACAATGGTAATGGCGCTGGACACCAGCTGCGGGATGCTCTGGCTGAGCATCTGGCGCAGGGTATCCACGTCGTTGGTGTACACGGACATGATGTCGCCATGGGGATGCTGGTCAAAATACCTGATGGGCAGGCTCTCCATATGGGTGAACAGCTGGGTGCGCAGGTTGCGCAGGGTGCCCTGCGTCACATTGACCATGATGCGGGCGTTGAGCCATGCGGCCAGAATGCCGATAACGTAGATGATGCCTACCCGCAGCAGAGCTGCTGCCAGCGGGGCAAAATCGGGGTCCTGCTGCTGGGTCATGGGCACGATGTAATCGTCCATCAAAGTCTGCAGAAACAGGCTTGCCTGAACGTTTGCCAGCGCGCTGACCACGATGCAGACAAGTACAAGGATGCAGTGGGGCAGATAGTGCTGGAACACTTCGCCCATGATGCGCCCCAGCAGCTTGCCCGGATTTTCCACTTTGGGCCGGGGGCCGCCCATGCGGGGGCCGGGGCCGCGAACTTCTTTTGCCTGAGCCATTACTGTTCACCTCCCTGTTTGTCAAAGTCGCCGCCGCCCTGGGTCTGGCTGTTGTAAACTTCCTGATAGATGGCGTTGGTCTTGAGCAGCTCTTCGTGGGTGCCCAGACCATCGATTTTACCGTTATCCAGCACAAGGATGCGGTCGGCATCCTGCACCGAGGAAATGCGCTGTGCAATGATGATCTTGGTGGTGCCGGGAATTTCTTCGCGGAACGCCTTGCGGATCTTGGCATCGGTAGCGGTATCCACGGCGCTGGTGGAGTCGTCCAAAATCAGAACCTTGGGCTTGCGCAGCAGGGCGCGGGCGATGGTCAGGCGCTGCTTCTGGCCGCCGGACACGTTGGAGCCGCCCTGCTCGATCCATGTATTGTATTTGTCCGGGAAGCGCTCGATGAACTCATCGGCGCAGGCAAGCTTTGCCACACGGATGCACTCTTCCTCGCTGGCATTCTCGTCGCCCCAGCGCAGGTTATCGAGAATGGTGCCGCTGAACAGCACGTTCTTCTGCAGCACCATGGACACCTCGCGGCGCAACACGTCGAGGTTGTAGTCGCGCACATCCACACCGCCCACCTTCACGGTGCCGGTCTCGGCATCATACAGGCGGGGGATCAGCTGCACAAGGCTGGATTTTGCGCTGCCAGTGCCGCCGATGATACCTAAGGTCTCGCCGGGCTTGATGCGGAAGGTGATATCATTCAGCACCGGCTGGCCGCTGCCGTGCTTATACTTGAAGGTGACATGCTCGAACTCGATGCCGCCGTCCTTCACCTGCTGCACCGGCTGCTTTGCGGGGGGCAGGTCGGTGGTCTCGTCCAGCACTTCCACAATACGCTTTGCGGAAGCGGCAGACATGGAGATCATGACAAAGGCCATGCTCAGCATCATCAGGGCCATGAGGATGTTCATGATGTAGCCGAACAGAGCGTTCAGCTGGCCGGTGGTGATGGCACCATGCAGAACGTACTTGGCACCCAGCCAGCTCAGGGCGATGTTGCAGCCGTAAACGGCGGTGAGCATGGCAGGGTTATTGAAGCTCAGGCGGCTCTCGGCGTTCACAAACTGGTCGTACAGGCTCTGGCAGGCTTTGGTGTACTTCTCGTTCTCAAAGCCCTCGCGCACGAAGCTCTTCACTACGCGGATGGCGGAGACATTTTCCTGCACGGAAGCGTTCAGGGCATCGTAGTTTTTGAACACCCGGTCAAAGATGTGGAAGGTGGGCACCATGATGCCTGCCAGCACCGCCACCAGAAAGACCACAGCCACCACGAAGATCAGTGACAGCGGGCCGCCGATCATCACGGCCATGAACAGGGCGAACACCAGATGCACCGGGGCGCGCACGCACATGCGCTCGATCATCTGGAATGCGTTCTGTACGTTGGTCACATCGGTGGTCATACGGGTGACAAGGCCCGCAGTGGAGAACTTATCAATGTTGGAAAAAGAATAATGCTGGATGTTCTCATACATGGCATCGCGCAGGTTGCCGGCAAAGCCGGTGGATGCCTCGGCGGCGTATTTGCCGGCCAGAACGCCCAGCGCCAGCGCGACCACAGCCACCAGAAAGGTGAGCAGGCCGTACTTGAGGATGGCGTTCATATCGCCCTTTTCAATGCCCTGATCGATGATAAAGGCCATGATGGTGGGCAAAAGCACATCCATCACGGCTTCCAGAGCGGCAAAGAGCGGTGTCAGGACTGCGGCGCGTTTATACTCGCCCAGATGCGACACTAACTTTTTGATCATCTGAGTTCCCTCCTGTTACTTTTTATTTGTTTGGTACAGAACAATTTTATACAAAACATTTTAATTGTCAAGACGTTTCAAAAAATGTTCATAATTACTAATTTAACAACCCAAAATTTAGCAAACTGCATCACTGCAGAGCTTCCCGCAGCTTGTTTAAAAGCCGCAGCAGCTCGGTATTTTCCTCCGTTGTCAGCAGCCCGGCCACATAGTCGTCGGTCTGGTGGAAGCAGAGCATCGTCTTTTCGTGGAAGCAGATGCCCTCTTCGGTGAGCACCAGCTGCTTGAGCCGGGCATCCTGCGGCACGCTGCGCCGCTCAATATAGCCCTTGCGCTCCATCAATTGCAGGATGTTGGTCACGGTAGAGCGGGTGATGGAAAACTCTCGCTCAATGTCCCGCTGGAACACGGGGGTGTCCCGGTGGCGGTAGAGATACCCAATGATCCACCCGTGCATGGGGGTGGCCTGCTCCACGTCATTTTCGCGGGCAAACTGGTTGATCTTGCGGAAGATCAGGTTGTCCACCCGGCGGATCTGCGCCGGGATGACCTGTGGGCCTTCCCAAGGGGGATCGGCGTGATTGCAGCACTCGTTTTTGGTTTCGTCACACATCATGGTTTTGTCCTTCATGGTTGTTTTGGCATTGAACAGTTTCAAATAAAACTGTTTGATAGCATACATATTATACAGCAGTCAAAGTGAATGTCAAGGGGAAGGGAACGATTTTAAATGCCCTCCGCTTTGCTCTGGGCATAAAATAATTTTTATATTGCAAACCAGCCAAGCCTGCGGGCTTGGCTGGTTTGCTTTTTTACGGAAGGGGCTGTAGTTGCAAGCGGCATATTTTCCGGTTGCGCGGTCATTTCCGAAGGAAATAAGCGCAACAGATGGAGTTTGCCTTTTGGGCCATTACTGTGAAAATGCAACAGCAGACAGCCCGCAGGCTGTCTGCTGTTGCCCTATTATAAAAATATTTTTCCGCTAAATATGCCCAGAGCGAATGTGGAGGGCATTCTGAATTATTATTCCAGATTGTGTTTTTTACAGAACTGTTTGCTCACCCAGTACATCCCGCCCCACAGCAGAACGGCCAGCACCAGATACACCGGGTTCTTCATGGAACTGACCAGCGACTGCCCAAACACTGCCATCATGGCGATCATCACGCCCTTGCCCAGCAGCATGGTAATGAGATAGCGCTTTTCGTCAAAGTCCGAGATGCCAAAGGCCAGATGCATAAAGGAGCTTGGCGCGAAGGGCAGCAGCGTGAGCATGAACAGCGACGAAGTGTCAAAGCGGTTCACCCACTGCTGAGCCTTTTCCAGCTTGGGCGAGCGGGAGGCAAACTTCCAGAAGAAGCACTTGACCACCCGCCGCCACAGCAGGAACATGATGCTGCCGCCCAGCGCCACACCGGCCCAGCTGTACAGGAAACCCAGAATGCCGCCGTGAGCCGCTACATTCAGCGCCACAATGGCAATGAGCGGCAGCGGCGGAAAAAACGACTCCACCATGGCCAGCGTGATGGGGGCAATGGGGCCAAGGTTGCCAAAACTGTCCAGCAGAGTTTCCCAGAACTCCAGCGTTCCCAGCTGGCGCAGCCAAAAGTTCATTGTGCACATCCATCCCTTCCGCCTGCGCTTTCCCATCCGCAGGTTCCTCTATCCGTAGTATATCCATATTGTATGACACAAGCATGAACACAAAGCGACATTTTTTTGCCCTGTGCACAGCCTCCTTGAGATACTACGAAGCTGCCGGTGCTGTTTTACTCCGCAGCCTGCTTTTCTGCGCGGGCCTTCATGCGTTCCAATTGGGCGGTGCGCTGCTTTTCCCACCGGGCAAGAGAAGCATCGTCCGGGATCTGCAGGCAGCGGGCATAGCTCCAGTGCAGGCCGTCGCGGCGGGCCAGCTTGTAGCGCTGGAACACACCCTTGCCTGCGGCATTGCTGCTGCCGGCGCAGTGGGGGCACTGGCTCAGGGTGTACCAGCTGTTGCTGCCCTTTTTCAACCATACATCATCGGGCTTGAGCGGTGCGCCGCACTCCGGGCAGCTCATGGTGTAAATTTTGGGGTCGGTGCGCCAGGTGTACTGCTCTACATAGCCGCGGAATACCTCAAAATCCCGGTAGTCGCCGGGGGTGGGGCACAGGCTGGCCCGCAGGGATTCCTCCTCAGTGGGGTAGGCCGCAAGACCGGCCCGCAGGTCCAGCATCCGGCAGACATCGGCGGTGTACAGTGTGTCGGAAAGGGCATCGTGGAACTGCCGCTCCATGGGCAGCCCTAAGCGGGTGACGACGCTTTCCAGCGTCATGCCCTCGCCCTCTTTGCGGGGATGCTCCCGCAGGAACACCTGCTGCAGGTCGTACCAGACGGTGGGCTTTGATTCGTCGATGTTGCACAGGTACAGGTTCTGCTTGAGCACCGGTACGTCATCCATGCCCCACTCGGCAAATTCGGCATCCGGGCCGCACCACTGCATAAAGCGGCGCAGGCCCTGCACGATGGGCTCACCCTTGTCCAGATCGGCCTGCGTCAGGCCGGTGACTTTAGCAATGTGATGCTGCAGCTTACGGAAGATGCGGGGCCGCAGATGGATGGAAAAGGTGTCCAGCACGTTGGCATCCTCGTCGATCTTCACGGCACCGATCTCCACGATCTCGCCCCGGAAGGTCTGCTGCACGCCATGGTAATTAAAGGTATACGGCTGGTAGCCGATATTCCATTCCAGATCAAATAAAACCAGATTGCGTGGCATTGTTTTGTGTTCCTCTCGTTACTTTAAAATAAACTTCTCCACAGCCTCGGCCACACCGTCGTGGTCGTTGTCGGCGGCAGTCACATAGTCGGCCACGGTCTTTACCGGCGCTTCAGCGTTCTGCATGGCCACGCCCACACCAGCGTACTCGATCATGGAGCGGTCGTTCAGGCCGTCGCCGCAGGCCATCAGGTTTTCGCGGCCAAGGCCCATGTGCTCCAAAAGGGCGGCAAGGCTGCCGTCCTTGGCAACGCCCAGCGGCACGGCTTCAATAAAGAACGGGCTGGAGGGGTACAGGTCGATGCGACCGTCAAACTGCTTTTTGCCGGCGGCCCACACCTCGTCCCGGCGGGCGGGGTCCAGCGTGATGAGCATTTTGCAGATGGGGTAATCCACATACTTGGCAAGATCGTCCACGCCGGTCATGGGCAGTTTGCAGGTAAAGCACTCGCGCAGTGCCCACTTGTCGTCCGGGTGCTCGGTGACAACGCCCTCTTTATTATAGGTGATAATGGTCACGTTCTGTGCGGCGGCAAAGGCGCACAGCTCGGGTACGTACTGGGCATCCAGCTGTTTCTGGTACAAAGTCTCGCCGGTGCGGCAGTCGATGATCTTGCCGCCGTTGTAGGAAAGGATGCAGCCGCCCTTTTTATCCAGCCCCAGTTCCTTTGCCAGCGGCAGCACGCCCGCGGTGGGACGGCCGGATGCCAGCACGATGGTGACACCCTTTGCAATTGCGGCATCCAGTGCGGCGCGGGTGCGGGGTGTAACTTCCTTCTGGCTGTTGGTCAGGGTGCCATCCAGATCCAGTGCCAGAACTTTGATCTCTGCCATATAAAATCCTCTCAATTTATATAAAGGTAAAAAAGCACTTACTCTCTTATTGTACAATGAAATGCCATCATCTTTCAACCCTTGCAGAGACGTTTGTGGAAAAAGTGGTGGCACTTGAGCAGGATTTTACATCCCTTTCCGGCTTTTTACGTTGGCGCGGATGCCGCAGCCGACGAGGAGAACTGCATGCTGGGCCTGTTCCAGAAACCCAAGTACATCTTCCTGTTCATCGGCGACGGCATGGGCACTGCCCAGATCCAGTCTGCCCGCTTCTACAAGGGCACCGTGGACAACAACGGCGCTGTGACCGAGGCCGACTTCCACATTTTCCCGGATAAAGTAAAACCTCCCCGCTCTGGAACCGCAGCGACTGCGGCCGGGCAGGGAGGTTTTGCGTTGATTATGCTGTTTGCCTTTGCGGCTCCGCGGGTGAAAAAACAAATCGGGAAAGTCCGCAGACTTTCCCGATTTGTAATTTAGAAAATGATTCCGCTGAATATGGCCAGAGCAAAGCGGAGGCCATTCAAAATTTAATTGTTGATCTCCGGGAAGCCCTCCAGCTTGCTGGTGCAGTGGGGGCAGCGCACTGCCTTGATAGAGATCTCGCTCTGGCAGTAGGGGCACACCTTGGTGGTGGGCTCTGCGGGAGCTTCCGGCTCAGCAGGCTTCTTGTGCAGGGCGTTGATGGTCTTGATGACCACGAACAGCACAAAGGCCACGATCAGGAAGTTGATGATGGCGGTGATGAATGCACCAATGCCGATCATCACATCACCCACATGGATGCCCACTTCCGAGAAATCTGCGTTGAAGAACAGGCCGATGGCAGGGTTGATGATGTCGTTCACCAGTGAGTTGACGATGGCCGTGAACGCACCGCCGATCACAACACCGACTGCCATATCCAGCACGTTGCCGCGCATGGCGAAGGCCTTGAATTCTTCAAAAAACTTTTTGATGCCCTTGATCTCTTTTTCTGCCATAAGAAAATCCACTCCTTTATGCCGCAAGGGAACGTATTTGCGTCTATGATAGCGGATTTTTGGCGTGATTGCAAGGGAAAATGACAGCCTCAGCCCTCTTTAAAAAACAAAACGGGAAAGTCCTGCAGACTTTCCCGTTTTGCAAGGATGAAACAGTTTTTACTTTTCCGGTGCAGTAAAAGCGATGGGGGTAGCGCCTGCAGCGGCATCCACACTCAGCAGGGAGATGGGAGCGACCTCATAGTGCAGGGTCTCAAAGCTCTGGGTCTGGCCGTCCTCGGTGGTGAACTCCAGAATGTAGGTCACGTCGGACTGCTTGTCAGCCTCCACATCGCGGGTGATGACGATGTTCTCACCGTCAGCCAGACCGTTCTCGCCGGCCAGATTGTCGCCCTTCTCGTCGCTGCCTGCATCGTACAGGTACAGCTCGGTGACGGTAGAACCGGTGGTGTTGTACACAGTGTACTCAGCGGTGGTGGGCTCAGTAGCTTCACTGGAAGCAGCCTCAGAGCTTGCAGCCTCGGAAGAAGCGGCAGCAGAAGAAGCCGCAGAAGAGGAAGCGGCGGTGGAGGATGCGGAAGAACCGCAGGCGGTCATGCCAACAGCCAGTGCTGCAGCGGCAGCAACGATCGCAATGTTCTTGAGTTTCATGTGAAATATACTCCTTTGAAATTTCTTCGTATTCAGATCAACCAACAGGGTGTGATGGATGATGAAGACGATTATACGGGAATTTCGACAAAAAATCAAGACGTATATGTGCATTTTGAACGATGAAACAGGAACTGTTACCGATTTGACATGAAATTGGAACATTTTAACATGAGTTCACATGAAGCAATGTTTTGTAGGAAAGGCCGCTTGCCGCTTCGTAAAAAGACAGCCCCATGCAGATCTTGGTCTGCACAGAGCTGTCTGGTCGGAAGATTAAGGAAGGCGCAGCGCCCAAATGGCTTTACTTGGGCTGGCGGCCGATGTAAGCCAGAATGCCGCCGTCGGCGTACAGGATCTGGCCGTTCACAAAATCGGAGGCGTGGCTTGCAAGGAACACGCAGGGGCCCACCATGTCGTCCGGCTCACCCCAGCGGCCTGCGGGGGTCTTGGCAGTGATGAACTGGTCGAAGGGGTGGCGGCTGCCGTCCGGCTGCACCTCCCGCAGAGGTGCGGTCTGGGCGGTGGCGATGTAGCCGGGGCCCATGCCGTTACACTGGATGTTGTACTCGCCGTACTCGGAGGCGATGTTCTTGGTGAGCATCTTCAGTGCACCCTTGGCGGCAGCGTAGGCGGAGACGGTCTCGCGGCCCAGCTCGCTCATCATGGAGCATATGTTGATGATCTTGCCCTCGCGCTTTTCCATCATGTCCGGCAGAACGGCCTTGGAGCAGTTGAAGGCACCGCCTACATGCACATCGATGACCCGCATGAAGTCGGCGTGGCTCATCTCGGTCATGGGCACGCGCTTCATCAGACCGGCATTGTTTACCAGAATGTCCACCGGGCCGACCTCGGCCTTGATCTTTGCAACCATGGCGTTCACAGCGTCCTCATCGGACACGTCGGCCACATAGCCGTGTGCGTCGATGCCGGCTGCCTTGTATGCTGCAAGGCCCTTTTCAAGGCTTGCTTCGGAAGAGCAGTTGAAGCAGATGGCGGCACCGCACTTGGCCATGCCTTCGGCGATGGAAAAACCGATGCCGTGGGCACCGCCGGTGATCAGAGCCACCTTGCCCTGCAGGTTGAAAGCGGAAAGATCCATGATGTTCTCCTTCTCAAGTTAAATTTTTAGCAAAAAGCCCCGTACCGGTGGACCCGGTACGGGGCTTGTGTATGGTGCTTTTTAGCGCAGGTCAGTGGTAGCGATGTTGTCCATGTCGTCAAACTCCATGTTCTCGCCGCCCATTGCCCAGATAAACGTATAGTTCGAGGTGCCTACGCCGCTGTGAATGCTCCAAGAAGGGCTGATGACAGCATCCTCGTTGTGCATCACGATGTGGCGGGTCTGGGTAGGCTCGCCGCACATGTGGAACACCACCTGCCCCTCGGGCAGTTCAAAGTAGGTATAAATTTCCATGCGCCGCTCGTGGGTGTGGCTGGGCATCGTGTTCCAGTTGGAACCGGATTCCAGTTCGGTCATACCCATGCTGAGCTGGCAGGTCTTCAGAACATCCGGGTGGATGAACTGATTGATGGTGCGCTTATTGCAGGTCTCGACGCTGCCCAGAGGACGATGGTTTGCATCAGCCATCTTGATCAGGCGGGTCTCGTAAGAGCAATGTGCGGGAGCGGATACCATGTAGAACTTGGCGGGATGCTCCGGGTCGGCGGAAGCAAAGGTGACTTCCTTGGTGCCCTTGGTGATGTACAGGCAGTCCTTATAGCCCAGCTCGTACTTTACGCCGTCGGCCACCACGATACCGGTGGAATCCTTGCCGATGTTGAACATGCCGATCTCGCGGCGCTCCAGAAAGTAGTGGGTGCCGAAGTTTGCCCACACGTCGATGCCCTTGTCGATTGACACGGTCTCGTGCACCGGCATGCAGCCCAGCGTGACCATGCGGTCCACATGGCTGTACACAGCAACGACCTCATCGGCCTTGTACAGGCCGGTGATGAGCATTTCGTCCCGCATTTCCTCGGTGGTATAGCGCTTGAAATCCTTCTGGTTGCAGGAGTAGCGGATATCCATTCTGGACTCCTCCCTGCTCTTAGCGCTGGATACGGCCGGAACCGTCGCCGCCAGCCAGCTTCTCGACCTCGGACACGGTCATCATGTTGTAGTCGCCCTCGATGGAGTGCTTCAGAGCAGAAGCAGCAACAGCGAACTCAACAGCTTCCTGAGTGGTCTTGCCAGTCAGCAGGCTGTAGATCAGGCCGCCGCCGAAGGAGTCGCCGCCGCCAACGCGGTCGATGATGTGCAGGTCGTACTTCTTGGAGAAGCAGTACTCATTGGAAGCAACATCGTACAGCATAGCGCTCCAGCCGTTGTCGAAGGCGCTGTGGCTCTCACGCAGGGTGATAGCGACCTTCTCAAAGTGGAACTTGTCAGCCAGCTGCTTAGCCACGCTCTTGTAGCCCTCGGCATTCAGCTTGCCGCCGTAGATATCGGTAGCCTCGGCCTCGATGCCGAACACGTCCTTTGCGTCTTCCTCGTTGGAGATGCACACGTCAACATACTGGCACAGATCGGTCATGGCAGCGCGGGCCTGCTCACGGGTCCACAGCTTGCCGCGGTAGTTCAGGTCGCAGCTGATCTTCACGCCGTGAGCCTTAGCAGCCTTGCAGGCCTCGCGGCAGATCTCGACGACATTCTCGCCCAGAGCCGGGGTGATGCCGGTGAAGTGGAACCAGTCCACGCCCTCGAAGATCTTATCCCAATCAAAGTCGGAGGGCTGAGCCAGCTGGATGGCACTGTTGGCACGGTCGTAGATGCAGACGGAACCACGCTGAGAAGCACCCTTCTCGTTGTAGTAGATGCCAACGCGATCGCCGCCGCGGGTGATCATGCTGGTGTCAACGCCGTAACGGCGCAGGCTGTTGACAGCGGCCTGACCGATTGCGTGTGCGGGGAGCTTAGTGACGAAAGCTGCGTCCAGACCGTAGTTGGCCAGAGAAACAGCAACGTTTGCCTCGCCGCCGCCGAAGGTGAACTCCAGGCTGTTAGCCTGAACGAAACGCTCGTAGTTGAACGGCTGCAGACGGACCATCAGTTCGCCAAAAGTAACGACTTTCATTGGTTATTCTCCTTTTATTTACAGGTGTTTATGACCTTCTGCTGCGGGGCATCCCCGGCGCAGCAGGGCTTTCACGGATAAGGGAGCCGGAGCTCAGGCCTGAACCAGGTGGAATGCGAAGCCGCCGATCTCGTCTGCAAAGTAGCAGGCGATGGTCTTGCCGTTCTTCACAACCTTGCTGTCCAGATCGAACTTGGCACCGCGCTGAGACAGGTGATAGATGGCACGATCCACGTTGTTGCAGCCGATGGCGATGTGGCCATTGGTGCCGCGGCCGACCTTCTTCATGATCTCGAACTCCTTGTTGCCGACGAAGATGCTGGAGTTGCCGGGAGCGACCTTCATGTTCAGCAGGCTGCCGATGATGTTTGCCACCTTCATGGCCTCTTCCTCGTTCTCGGTGTTGATGCCAATGTGCATCAGCTTCAGGCCCAGCATGGTGTCAACAGCTTCCTTGCTCTGAGCAGTGATCTTTGCCCAGTCGCCGGCTTTGATCACGTCACTCTTGCACATCCAGGTGCCGCCCACAGCAAAGATCTGGTCATAGCCCAGATAGTCGTTGACGTTCTTTGCGTTGACACCGCCGGTGCACATCCAGCGTGCGCTCTTCAGGGCAGCGCCGATGTTCTTCAGCATGCCGACACCGCCGTTTGCCTCAGCGGGGAAGAACTTCAGGGCCTCGCAGCCCATGTTCATAGCCTGCTGCATCTCGCCTGCAGAGCAGGTGCCGGGCATCATGATGCCGCCCTTGTCGATGACGTGCTTGCAGACTTCGGGGTCGAAGCCGGGAGCAACGATGAAGGAAGCACCAGCTGCCATTGCACGGTCAGCCTGCTCGGTGGTCAGGACAGTGCCTGCGCCCAGCAGCATCTCGGGCATCTCCTCGTGGATCTTGCGGATGCAATCCTCAGCACATGCGGTGCGGAAGGTGACCTCAGCTGCGGGCAGACCGCCGTCAGCCAGAGCCTTGCACAGGGGCAGGGCTTCATCAACGCTGTTAAAAGCGATAACAGGGATAATGCCGATCTGATAGACCTTTTCTACGATGGGATTCATAACGCATTTCTCCTTTTAGTTTGAACTCTCTTGGTGCGCGTGGGCTGCCGTTTGGGCATGGTGCACCCACTGTGCGCTCATATTATTAGTATAAACGACGGAAATGAGTTTGGAAATGCTCAACAAGCACAATGTTTTGCATAAGAGCTTGTATACATTGCACAAAAATGACGAATGACCTGAAAATTGGGGCTGTTTTGACCCTGTTTGCTCAAATACCAAGCCTGCCGAACAGCTCTGCAACGCCGTCGTGGTCGCAGTCGGCTTCGCTCACAATGCTGCCAATGGCCTTGATCTGGGGCATTCCGTTGGCCATAACAGCGGCGATCCCTGCCTTTTCCAGCATGGCGCGGTCGTTCTCGCTGTCGCCCACGGCAAGGGTGTTCTCGTGGGGGATGCCCAGCAGGTCGGCCAGAGCCAGCAGGGCACTGCCCTTATCCACACCGGCAGCAGTCACTTCAATGTTGTCCGGCGAACCCTGCACCACGGACACGCCCGGGATAGCCTGAAACTTTGGCAGGGCAGCGGCGGTCTTTTCGGTGCTGTCGAAGAACATGCACAGTTTTTCAATCTCGTGCGCATGGCGGGACATCCAGCTCTCGATGCCGGGAATGACGGTAAAGCGGCCGTCGGTCAGGTTCTGCCGCGCCTCGGAGGAGAGAAAGTGGGCGGTGCGGGAGGTGAGCTTTGCAATGCCCTCCGGAGTCTTGATGGCAAGGCCGTCGCTGAATACGCTCAGCTCGCCATCGTACTGCTGGAACAGGTCAAAAGCTTCCCGTGCCACTTCTGCCGGCATCAGGCGGTGCATCAGGCAGGCGGGCTCACTGGTATGGCGCTGGGCGGCATTGGCATAGCGGCTGTGCACAGCACCCATGGGGGCATCGCCAAGGTCCCACACGGCGGCACCGTTGGAGGTGATGGCATACCGGATGCCGGGCAGCTTTGCCACAACAGGCGGCAGGCTGGCCAGCGGGCGGCCTGTGGCGGGCACCACCACCACGCCATGCTCTACAGCGCGGGCAATGGCTTGACGGGTGGCAAGGGTGACCTCGTTGTTCCGGTTCAGCAGGGTGCCGTCCAGATCCAGCGCGGCAAGGCGGACAGGGGGAAAGCTTTGCAACATAATGGCTCCTTTTATAATAGATACGCTCAAAAACAGAGCGCAGGTTTACAACACTCTTTTTATTTTATCGCACCGGAAAGGTTTGCGCAAGATGGCGTGATGTGGTATAATCATACGTCATCACATTGAAAATATAGGAGAAATACCATGAATCCCAAACAATTGTGGAGCCGGCGCCGCCCGCACCTGTGGTTCCAGCTGTACTGGGTGGTGTATCTGATCTGGTTCTTCTGGCTGGATCTGACCATCAAAGATCCCAAATATATCATCCACGCCCCACTTGATGATCTGATCCCCTTCAATGAGTGGTTCATCTTTCCGTATTGCAGCTGGTTTGTGCTGCTGGCTGGTGTGACGGCCCTGCTGTGGTGGTGCGACACCCAAAGCTACGATAAGCTCTGCCTGACCATGTTTTCCGGCATGACCTTCTGCCTGATCCTGTACATGCTGCTGCCCAACGGTCTGGATATCCGCCCCACAGTGGATGCGGTGGGCCGCAGCAACATTGCAATGAGCATCATGCAGCTGATCTGGAGGGCGGACGCCTCGGTCAATGTGTGCCCGTCCATCCATTGCCAAAGCACGGCCTGCATGGCAATGGCGTTCAGCCACAGCAAGCTGGCAAAGGAGCGCCCGGCCCTGAAAATTCTGGCCTGGGTGTGGGCTGCACTGATCTGTGCGTCCACCGTGTTCACCAAGCAGCACTCCATCATTGATGTGGTGTGCGGTCTGGCTGTGGCCTTTGTGTGGGCGCCGGTGGTGTACCGTTCCGCTAAAAAGTAAACGCAGCAAAAGCCCTTCACCCGGAGGGCTTTTGTGCTGCCATGAGGCCTGTCTTGACAAAACAGAGAAAAATGTTGGCGATTTTTAGTTGCAGCTACACTTGACAGCCGCCCTGTGGTTGGGTAATATGGTCTTGATAACTTCAATACTAGTATATCAATTTTTGCTTTACACCGGAGGTTGAAGGGAGAGAGACCACATGTCATCACTGAGTGCGCGCGAAACGGCATACCAGACTATCCGCAGCCGGATCATCACGATGGAGCTGAAGCCCGGTGATCCGCTGAATGACCGGGAGCTGGCCGAAGAGCTGGGCATCAGCCGCACGCCCATGCGGGAGGCTTTGCTGATGCTCAATCTGGCCCGCATGGTGGACATCAAACCGCAGAGCGGCACCCATGTGGCACCCATCAACCTGAAGTTGATGGAGATGGAGCAGTTTGCCCGCTATACACTGGAAAAAGAGATCCTGAACCGGCTGCGCGGCCATGTGACACCCCGGCAGGAGGAAGAATACCGCAGCAACATTGAGACATACCGTGAGCTGGAAGCGGATATGAGCCAGCCGGACCGCACTGCCCGTATGCTGGAGCTGGATAATGCATTCCACCGCAAATCCTTTGAGTTGTGCGGCATGGAAGCTCACTACGACCACATGCTGGCCAGCCTGCAGCATGTGGAGCGCATCCGCAAGTTCAGCCTGCAGACCGAGGAAAACAAGTCGGTCTGCTCCTCGCACACGGCAATTCTGGAAGCACTGCTGCACGGCAGCGCGGACGACGTGAGCGAAGCGCTGGAAAGCCACCTGAGCCGGTATAAGCAGTCGGTGGCGCAGGCCCGCAGCGTCCACCCGGAATATTTTATTGATGAATGAACTTGAGGGAGAAACCACTGGAAGAGGGCAGGTTCCTCTTTTTTGCATAAAATGTAAAAAAATTGAATTACTTGAATCACGTTATTGACCAAAACAGCGTTTTGCGGTAAAATCGAGGCACAACAGGCATGGTATCATGCCGGTTCCCGACGCAGCGTGCCGTGGGGCGCGGCTGTGCGATCCCTTTACAGAATAAGGAGGTCTTAAGCAATGAAGGCCAAACGATTGATAGCTCTTGCACTGGCAGCAGTGTTCATGCTCAGCGCGGCAGCAACGCCGGTGTTTGCCGCAGCAGCTCTGCCGCAGGAAAATGCAGCGCTGGAGCAGCAGAATGATATGGTTTCCATCCGGCTCAAAGCCACGGGCGACCTTGTTTATGGCTCCAACTACAAGCTGGAGGTGCAGACCAAACCTGCCGATACCCAGTATATTGGTGTTGTGGTGGGCGTTGGCGGCGAAGCGAATGGCTATGTGACGCTGGTGCTGTCGGATAAGATCCGCACGCTGCTCAAGATGATCCCGCTGCCCAAGAAGATGTCCAAGACACCGGATCAGGCAGAGGAGTTCAATGTGTACAGCTACCTCAAGCAGCTGATCGACGGCAACGATGTCAGCGTGCTGCTGCGGGTGGCCGATGAGGCCGTCTCGGTGATGGATGTGCTGCACTTCTATGTACCTACCATCGATCAGGTGTCCAACGGCCTGCGCCTTGCGCTGAACCTGATCCGCAAGTATCTGCCGGAGGGCGCGTTCAGCCGTATTTATCTGGACGAGCAGCCGGTGGATGCCGGCAACTATGTGGCCGGTGCACTGGCGCTGGAAAGCAGCGATATGAACACCGCAGGCTTTGCCATGTTCAAGATCAAGCCCAAGACAAACGGCGTGCGCATGTACTGGGCACAGCAGGCCGAAAAGCCCATGACCGCCGAAGAGCTGCAGAGCTTCAATGAAGCGGCTGTGCTGGAAGTGGATGGTCAGGTGGTGCCCACCGATAAGATCCGCTACAGCTACAAGAAGTCCGGCTGGGGCTGTGATGCCACCAGCGAGCTGCCCACAGAGCCGGGCACCTATGTGCAGACGGCAGAGATCGGCGGCAATTACTCCTGCAGCAAGATCAGCCGCAACATCACCGTAAAGTGATGTCGTAAAGCAAAAACAAGACCCCGCACCAGAAGGTGCGGGGTCTTGCTGTATCTTATGAGAAAAACGGGATCACATGCGGAAATGGAAGCCCCAGCCGCCGCAGCAGCAGTTGCAAAGCAGGTTCAGCAGGATCATGCTCCAGCACCACTGCATCAGGCCGCCGGGGCTGGTGTAGGTGGCCTGTGTGGTGCGGTAGGTCTGGCCGGGGTTCTGCATCCGGCGCAGGTGCATCTGGTACTCGGTGTTGCCCGGGTCCAGCTGCACGGCACGGCGGGCATCCTGCAGCGCATCGATGCGGTTGCCCAAGCCCTGATTTGCGAGGGAGGAAAGATAATACCACCGGGCATTGCGGCCGGTCATGCCGTCCAGCACGCGGCGGGCCTCCGCATAGCGGCCATTGGCCACAAAGTTGCGGGCGGCCTGCATCTCCGGGCTGTCGGAGCCAGAATAGCTTGCGCCCTGCTGGCCGTAACCCTGCTGGTAGCCGCCAAAGCCAAACCCGAAACCGAACGGGTCAAAGCCATCGAATCCGTCAAAACCGCCGTAACCGTTCTGATAACCCTGCTGCTGGTAGCTCTGCTGGCCGTAACCCTGTTGTTGGTAGCTGCCGTAGGGATTTCCGCCCATCTGGGGGCCGGTCTCGCCCTTGGTAATGGCATCGTAAGCCGCCTGCACTTCCTTGAAGTGCTCCTCGGCGGTAGGATCGTTGGGGTTCAGGTCCGGGTGCCAGCGCTTGCACTTGGCGCGGTATGCTTTTTTGATCTCGTCATCGCTTGCGCCGCGCGAAACGCCCAGCACCTCATAGGGGTCTCTCATGGATATACTTCCTCACGTCTCATTTCGCGCAGCCACAGTGCCGCGCAATGTTTATAGTCTACCGTATTGCCGTGGAAAAATCAAGACAAAGCCGCCATTCAGCCACGGCTGCGGGCCTGCTTGGCTGTTTTGCAGTTGTATTTGAGCCATACGCCGGAGTAAAGGATGTTGCGCAGCAGGTCTGCGTCCTCCACACAGGGCAGGCGTTCAAAGCTCTGGGCACACTGCGCCAGCAGCAGCTCAAAGATCTCTTTCATCTCTTCCTCATAGCCGGGCTGCTGACTGAGTGCTTTCAGCGGATTGTAGGCCCCCTTGCGCTGGTCGTGCTCCAGATCGTCATAGGCATCCAGCAGGTAGATGAACTTGCCCAGATGGAAGCCGATGCTGCGCAGCTCCGGCGACCAGTGATCCTGCCGGTAGTCGAACAGCTCTGCCATCAGCTCGCCAAAGCAGCCGGACACGGCATCCAGATCTTCGCTCCCGGCAGCTTCATATTCTGCCAGCCTGTCCAGACAGGTGCGGATGGCGCTGCACTGACGGGGCCAGCGGCTCTCGGCAGCCTGCTTACAGCCGGTAAGCAGCTTTTTATATCCAAGGCCCAGCAGGCTGCGGTCGTCCTTCCACTTATCCTCGGCGTTGTAGTAGTGCAAGGCTACGCTCAGATCTGCACAGTAATCGGTGGGGGAGGCCGCCCGCCATTCCACACCGCCCAAGGGGTGGATGGGGCACCGGTCGTGGCCGGAAGAAGCTTCGGTCTCGCCCTCGTACAGGCTGCACAGCAGCAGGTTCAGGAAGGTGAGGTCATAGCTCAGCGTAAAGCGGCCCCGCAGGCCGTGCAGTGCGTCGATGCGGCGGCACAGCCCGCAGTAGGCGGTGCGGTAGCGCTTTTGTGCTTCGTCCGAAAGCGCGGCCTGATTGGGCACAACATAACCAAACATGGCCGCTCAGCTCTTTTTGATGAACTGGGTGCCGCAGCGCGGGCAGGAGATCTGGATGCGGCCGCGGCCACGGGGCACACGCAGCTTCTGGCGGCACTTGGGGCAGCGGTAGTAGTGGTAGAGCTTGCGGTTGGCCCACTGATCCTTCAGACCGCGGAACTTACGGTCTACGCGGTCCTTCAGGGCATAGTACTGGTAGTTCTCCTCCGTGCGCTTGGAAATGTTGCGGCTGAGCGAGCGGTAGTAGCACAGCACCAGCAGCACCAGACCCAGCCATGTGAACAGGCTGAAGCGGGTGAGCAGCGAGATCAGCAGCAGCACGATGGACGCGATGCTCAAAAACTGGTTCAGGCCATCGGTACCGTAGCGGCCGATCATAAACTGACGGAATTTTTCTCTCATAACTCCTGCATCCTTTGTTTTGGAATCAAAGCGGGCGCGCCCGCCGTTATTTTACAGTTCTTAGGATACCAGTCAACCATGATGAAATTTTGAACAGAGTGCAAATCTATCATGAAGGGACGGAAATTAAGCTTCCCGGCAACGGATGGTCACCACGGCATCGGTATCCAGCGCACCTTCCATGCGGCAGTGCAGCACGGCGCGGCCCGCTTCGCCGGTGGTGGCAAGGTAGGTGCCCGCCATGCCGCCGCGCAGCGGCACCACGCTGGGACCAATGATCTTCAGCGGGCCGTCCACGCTCAGCTGAACGGCTTCGCCGCAGTAGGGCAGCAGGCTTCCGTTCTGGTCGATGGCGCGCAGGCTGACAGCGGCGCAGTCCCAGGTGGGGCCGTCGGTGAGGATGGGGTTGTGCACGGTGCATTCCAGCCGGACGCTCTGCACCGGCTCCCGCACCACGGTGCGCACGGTGCGGCCATGCCACACGGCTTCAAAACGGTAGGCTGCGCACGGTGTGCCCAGCACGCCGATGTATTTGTAATACATGCGGGCTACCTCGTTCCAGCTCAGCCGCAGCGAAAGCATCCGCGCCTTGGAAAGCGGCGAAAGCTCCATGGCATCCCGGCGCATCTCGTTCAGGATAGCGGCTGTCATCTGGGCGGAGGCCAGGTCCATGCCCTCGTACTTTTCCAACAAAGAACCCACAAAATCGTTGATCTCAATGGGCGGATGCGTCATGGCGGCAAAACGGCCGTGCCGATCAGGCGTGAACTCGGCAATGTAGTCGTTGCCGCGGTACAGTCGCACGCTTTCGGCGTTGGTGAACACCCAGCAGGCCGTGGGAACGCCGCCGGGCAGGTCGCCCAGTGCCATGCCGGAAGAGACCTCCAGCACGATGTCCGAGGGGGAACGCGGCGTTTTCTGGCTTGCATATACCGCCGCCGAAAGTTTCGGGTTGCGGAACATATCCATCACACCGTGGTAGCAGATGCGGTCGCCGCTGCCAAATTCCCGGTGGGTGTTGTAATCAGCCATGCACCAGCCAAAGCTGCCGGCCACACCCTGCTGCGCAATGGAATCGTTGATCCCGGCGGCATAGCGCAGAGCCTGCACCAGCCGGTGGGTCTCGTCGTCAAAGGGCTTGGTGGGCAGCTGCTGCCCGCCGAATTCGCTGATGAGGTAGCCCTTGCGGGGATCGGAAGTCACCGCGGCGCGGGCTTCGCAGGCGGCACCGCGCCCACGGTAAGAGTAATCGTTGTAGGCGTAAACATCCTCCAGCAGCTGGCTCTTGCGGTGGTTCCGCGCGCCTGCCGTGGGGCGGGTGGGGTCCAGCCGGTGGATGGCCTCGTTGGTGCGCTTATAAAACGCTTCGTCGTCGGCGCTGCCGTTCACACGGGCACCCCACAAAAAGATGCTGGGGTGGTTGCGGCACTGGCACACCATCTCGCGGCAGTTCTGCAGGGCCTGCGCCTTCCAGCTCTCGTCGCCGATGTACCGCCAGCCGGGCATCTCGGTGAACACCAGCAGCCCCAGCTCATCGCAGGCATCCAGAAACGCCGGGCTCTGGGGGGAATGGCTGGTGCGCACTGCGTTGCAGCCAAGGTCTTTTTTCAGGATCTGAGCATCCAGCCGCTGGATGCTGTCCGGCATGGCATAGCCCTGATAGGCGTAGCTCTGGTGGCGGTTCAAGCCCCGCAGCTCCACGCGCTGACCGTTCAGGTACAGCCCACCCGCCACGAACTGCACGGTGCGGAAACCGAAGCGGATGGTCTTTTCGTCCAGCACACGGTCCGGCAGACCGGCAGAGCCGGGGCGGATCAGCTGTACGGTGAGGGCGTACAGGGTGGGATGCTCGATGCTCCACGGGTGCACACCGTTCAGCACGCCGGTGATGGGCAGGGAAAGCTCGCCGCTGTAGGCGGCGCGGCTGCCGGAAGGGCTGCGGATCTCGGCCTGCAGTGTGCAGCCTACCGTCTCACCCACGGTGGAGGTATAGATGCGGAAATCGCCCTCGGCCTTTGCCTCGATGAACACATCCCGCAGGTAAGCGGGCTCCTTGATGTCCAGACTGACGGCACGGTAGATGCCGCCGTAGGTCAGGTGATCGATCTGCCCGCCAAAGGGCGGAATGTTCAGATCCTCGCGGCTGTCGCAGCGCACAGCTACAACGTTTTTCTGGCCCAGACGCAAAGCACTGGTCAGATCTACCGTAAAGGCGGTGTAGCCGCAGGCGTGGTGGAACAGCCGCCGCCCGTTGCAGAACACGGTCGCGTCATGGGCAACGGCACCAAAGGTGAGCAGAACAGTGCGGCCTGTCCACTCTCTGGGTGCAAAAAACTCCCGCCGGTAGCCGCACAGGCACTGGTATTCATTTTCGTTGCAGTAATTGTAGGGCAGCACCCGCACAGTGTGGGGGATGCGCACCGGTTCCAGTTCCAGTCCGCACTCCGGCCGCACCAGTGCCGGGTCGAACCGGGGCGTGAACAGCCAGCCTTCGTTCCAATCGTAGTGTTCCATACAAGGGTCTCCATCCTGCTAAAATCACTTTACATCTTATAGTAACACAAACTTATGAACGAAAAAAGAAGCGGAAGGCGCTTTGAAAAAGGTTTTTTGCTGTTTTTGGCACGAAATGGTGTGGACTGCAAAGAAAAAGAGGCTCAGAGCAGCTTACGGACTGTTCTGGGCCTTTGGATCAGAAATTGATTTTCCGATCAGCGGATAAAATTGGTCATGGGGCGCTTGGGGTTCTGCGGGTGTTCAAAGCCTGCGGCCCTGCCTGCTTCGATGCAGTGCAGCAGCCATGCCATGTTGCGGCCCAGCTCCTGCATTACGGCGCAGCCCTCGGCATCCTGCAGCACCTGCTCGGTGTTGGAGCCGTGCACCATGGCCCAGTAGGAGCCGTTCACCAGCGGCATGTGGAAGAACTGCGGGTACTTTACCAGTTGGTCCAGCGTGGTGGTGGTGCCGGCGCGGCGGGCCGAGCAGCAGATGGCGGCGGGCTTGTAGGCCAGATATCTGCCGCCTGCGTAGGCAAGGCGGTCCATGAAGCTGGTCATGTTGCCGGATGCGGATGCATAGTGCACCGGGCTGCCGAACACGAAGCCATCGGCAGTTTTGGCCTTCTCGATGGCCTCGTTGACCACACCGCCAAACACGCAGCCATTGCCTGCGGCACAGCCGCCGCAGCCGATGCAGCCACCCACGGGTTTGCCGCCGACATGCAGGATCTCAGTGTCCACACCGGCATCGTTCAGTTCCTTTGCAATGAGCGAAAGGGCGGTATAGGTGCAGCCCTTTTCGTGGGGGCTGCCGTTGATGAGCAGAACTTTCATGCAGATACTCTCCTTTTGGTGTCCAGAATGCGCCGCAAAAGCCCGGCGCTGCCGGTTTTATTGTAGCACAAACCGACAGACGGCGCAACGCGCGGCCCTTGACAAGAATATGCAGTTGGGTGATAATAAAGTGATACAAAAATGTGTTTGCAGCCGCATCTTCCGGCTGCAAGGAGGAGGAGAGAGAACATGCGCGTGATCGCAGGAGAAGCCCGGGGCCGCAGTCTGGAGGCCCTGCCGGGAACAGATGTGACCCGGCCCACCCTTTCGCAGGTAAAGGAGGCGATGTTCAGCATCGTCCAGTTCGACCTGCCCGGCGCACGGGTGCTGGACCTGTATGCGGGCAGCGGCCAGCTTGGCATTGAAGCACTGAGCCGCGGCGCGGCGCGCTGCGTGTTTCTGGACGAGAACCGCGAGGCGGTGAACATCATCATGCGCAACTGCAAGGCCTGCGGCGTGTTCGACCGCAGCCGCGTCAGTATCGGCGAGGCTGCGCGGTATCTTTCCGCCTGCCGAGAGCAGTTCGACATCGTACTGCTGGACCCGCCCTTCCGCAATGGTACACTGGAAAAGATCCTGCCTGCGGTGGATAAATGCACCGCGCCCGGCGGCATCGTGCTGTGCGAGAGCGAGACCGGCATCGTGCTGCCGGCCGAGGCTGGCGGCCTGACCCTGAAAAAACAGTACAAGTACGGCAGGGTGTTGCTGTGGAAATACACAAAGCCCATGCAGAACACAGACCCTGCCGAGAACGAACCGAAGGGAGAAGCACTATGAACGTGAACGAACTTTTGGATACCATTGAGGACGCTCTGGAGGAAGGTGCCAATGTGCCCCTTTCCGGCGGCAAAAAGATCGTGGATGTGGAGCAGATCCGGGATTATCTGGACGAGATCCGCGCAAACCTGCCCGGCGAGCTGCGGCAGGCCCAGCAGATCGTGAACGACCGCGCCCAGATCGTGGAGACGGCCAACGCACAGGCGCAGGCCATTGTGAAAAAGGCTGAGGAGCGGGCGCGCATTCTGGTGAGTGAAGCCGAGATCGTGAAGGCTGCACAGCAGCGCGCCGGGGAAATCACCACTGCAGCCCAGAACGAGGCCCGCACCCTGCGCCAGACCGTGACCGACTATTGCGACAACATGCTCAAGAACACCGAGGAAACAATGGTGGAAAATGCGGCACAGGTAAAGAATGTGCGCGCAAATCTGCGCCAGAACGCCAAGAAAAACGGCTGAAGACAGCCTTTTTCACACACAAATTACACATACGGCAAAAACCGAAGTTCCTGCAGGCAGAAATGACGGCCGACAGGGACTTTTTTTGTTGCATTTTGCGGCAAAAACGGGAGCACAAACCCTTGCAATCAGGGGCCTGATTTGTTAAAATAAAACTGTGTTATCGGGTAAAAGTGTGCGCTGTGTGCACAGTGCCCGGAACACGGAAAGCTTATGAACTGAGAAAGGAGGCCGCAGCGATGGAACTTGAAACACAAGCAGCCTTTGACCCGGCCTCGTTTGAGCATATCCCCGTTCTGCTGAACGAGTGTCTGGAGGGTCTTGCCATTGATCCGGCCGGCACCTACCTTGACGGCACCGCAGGCGGCGCGGGACATTCCCGCCAGATCGCCTTGCGGCTGGATGCAGAAAAGGGCGGCAGGCTGATCTCGCTGGATCAGGACCCGGACGCGGTGCAGACCGCGCGTGCCCGCCTTGCGGGCCTGCCTGCCACGGTGGTGCAGATCAACTTCCGCTATGCCGGACAAGCTCTGGAAAGCCTTGGCATCGACAAGGTCAACGGCGCGCTGCTGGATCTGGGTGTTTCCAGCCATCAGCTGGACGATGCGGCCCGCGGCTTTTCCTACCGTGCGGATGCACCGCTGGACATGCGGATGAGCCAGCAGGGCGAAACGGCAGCGGACCTTGTGAACACCGAGAGCCGCGAAGAGCTGGCACGCATTCTGCGGGATTACGGCGAAGAACCTTTCGCATGGCAGATCGCGGGCAGGATCGTGGAGGCAAGGGAGAATTCTCCCATCGAAACGACCCTGCAGCTGGCAGACATCGTGGCCAGCGCCATGCCCCCGGCGGAACGCCGCAAAAACAAGAACCCTTCCCGCCGCACCTTTCAGGCGCTGCGCATTGCAGTGAACCATGAACTGGATGCGCTGGAAGAAGGCCTGGATACCATTTTCGATCACCTTGCGCCGGGCGGCCGGCTGTGCGTGATCACCTTCCACTCGCTGGAGGACCGGCTGGTGAAGAACAAATTCCGCCGCTGGTCCACCGCGTGCACCTGCCCGCCGGAGTTTCCGGTGTGCGTATGCGGCGGCAAAGCCAAAGCGAAGCTGATCACCCGCAAACCCATTGAAGCAAACAGTCAGGAATTGGAAGAGAACCGGCGCAGCCGGTCCGCCCACCTGAGAGTTTTGGAAAAATGCTGAACGGCAGAAGCCGTTGTGTGAGGAGGAGAGCAAACCATGGGTCAGGCAGCATATGATTATAACGCGGTACGCCGCAGAAAAGCCCCGCAGACACAGCGCAAGGCAGATCTGCGGGTAGCAAAGGGCGGCAAGCGTCGGCTTTCGCCGCTGCAGGCAGCGGTGCACAACGCCATGCATCTGGTAGCAGCAGCACTGCTGGTGGGGTTTGCCATCAGCCTGCTGTGGAGCGAGTCCAAGCTGGTGGAGCTGAACGACCAGATTCAGGACGCAAAGGCTCAGCTGGTCAGTGAGCAAAGCCAGTATACTTACTATAACAGCACCCTGAACAGCAAGACCAACATCACCAGCGTGGAAGAGACGGCCGGCAGGCTGGGCCTGATGAAAATTGATCAGAGCCAGATCACCTACATCCGTTTGGGCGAGAGCGACACGCTGGAGCGCACCCAGTCCGCTGTGCGGCAGTGGACCGACTTTATCTACAACGGTGCCGTGAACATTCTTGGCACTGTAAAGTGAACCAAATACGGGAAAGCGTGCGGCAGCGCACGCTTTTTCGGTTTATACACCCTGTTTGCAGGACAGTTCCAAATTTGACAAAAGCGCGGTAGAAGGCAGCAAATGCCCGCTGCCGCAGGAGCATACCATGTCGAAATTCTTCCGAAAATTCATCAAAAAAATAAAAGGCCCCTGGCCGGAAACCAGCACCGGTGCCCGCATGAACCCCAGAACCAGTCTGATCTGCGGCGGTCTGGCCCTTGTGGTCATGGGCCTTGCTGCGGCCCGTGTGACCTACAGCCTGTATGATATCCAGATCAAAAACGGTGACACCTACCGCCAGCTGGCCGCAAAGCAGCAGCTGCTGGATACCACCATCAAGGCCACCCGCGGCGAGATCTACGATACCTCCGGCATCACGCTGGCCTCCACCAGCGTGGTGTGGACCATCTGGGCCGACCCGGACAACAGCAAAATCTTATATGCCACCACCGGCAAGGATGAGGAGGCGGTGCGCACGCTGGACACGGCCATGTGCGCCGAGGTCAGCCGGGAACTGACCCTGCGTCTGCTTTCCGGCGACGGCGAAAGTCTGGACGCGGTGGACACTTCCTCGGAAGCGTACCAGACCCAGTACCAGAAGGTTTACGATGCACTTTCCAAGACGGACACCAAGTATCAGGTGCTGGCCACCAAGGTGAACAACGCTGTCAAGCTGTCCATCGAATCCTACGTTTCCCAGTTCAACAAGGCACACAAGCGTGCCACGGAGACCTCCCGCAAGGGCAACATCTCGGTCGGCAGCGAGAAGAGCTTCCAGCGCAATTACCCCTACGGAGCGTTTGCAGCGGCAGTGCTGGGCTTTACCGATGCGGACGGCATTGGTACTTACGGTCTGGAAAAATCCTATCAGTCCACGCTGGCCGGTGTGGATGGCCGCACCATTACCCAGCGCAATGCCTACGGCAACGCCATTGCGGACGAGAATGCTACCACCTTTGCCGCCAAGGATGGCTCCAATCTGGTGCTTTCGCTGGATGTGAATGTGCAGGAGATCGTGGAACGGTATCTGAACGAAGCCATTGCAGCCAACACGGTGGAGAACCGCGGCTGCGCCATCGTGATGAACGTCAAGACTGGTGCCATCCTTGCCATGGCTTCCAAGCCGGATTTTGACCCCAACGACCCGCTGGACTACAGCGCAAATCTGGATTACCTCAACGAGCTGGTGCGCGCTGAGCCGGAGCTGTACGGCATCTACAAAAAGGATGAGAACGGCAACGAGCTGAAGGATGCAAACGGCAACCGCATTCTGGACGAGGAGGCCGATTACTCCGGCTACTTCCGCGATATCCAGTGGAAAAACAAGACCATCACCGAGTTGTACTACCCCGGCAGTGTGTTCAAGGTGATCACCTCGGCCATGGGCGTGGACTCCGGCCTTGCAAACATCAACACCACCTTTACCTGCGCCGGTGCTTACGGCGTGGCAAAGGAGACCTACCACTGCGCAGGCCACAAAGCCCACGGCACCATCACACTGGCCGAAGCTCTGCGTCAGAGCTGCAATATCTACTATATCCAGCTGGGCCAGCGCGTTGGCTCCCAGACCTTCTATAACTACTTCGATGCCTTTGGCTTTACCAGCCGCACCGGCGTGGACCTGCCCAGTGAGACGGGCTTCATGCAGTATTATAAGGCCAACCAGCTGGGCGAAGTGCAGCTGGCTTCCTCGGCCTTTGGTCAGGCAATGGCCATCACCCCGCTGCAGATGTGCACCGCTGTGGCCGCAGCCGTCAACGGCGGCTATCTGGTCACGCCCCATGTGGTGGATAAGATCACCGATGCAAATGGCAACGTGATCGAGGAGATCGGTGCCAATGTGCGCCGTCAGGTCATCAGCGAGAGCACCAGCAATGTGATCCGCCAGATCATGGAATATGAGGTGGGCGCCGGTACCGGCGGCGGCAAGTATGCCTATGTGTCCGGCTACCGTATCGGCGGCAAGTCCGGCACTTCCGAACAGTTGAACATGGATCGCCGTGCCGACGGTGACTACAAGAAGGTGGCATCCTTTGCCGCTGTCCTGCCCGCCGACGACCCGGAGATCATCGTCTATGTGATGCTGGATGACCCCAACAACGCCAGAACGGACTACTCGTCCCTGCTGGCAGCGCCCGTTGTGGGCAACATCATCAGCGAGATCGCACCTTACCTTGGCATTGCCGCCGACGGCGAGGATCGCAGCCAGACTGTGGTCACTGTGCCGAATCTGGTGGGCACCGAGTGGAGCAGTGCGCAGGTGCAGCTGAATATCAAGGGCCTCAGGCATCAGCTGGCCGAAAGCACCACCAGTCAGGCGGCAGCAGCTGTCACCTACCAGTATCCGCACGCGGGTGCAAAGGTGGCCTACGGCACCACCGTGTACCTGTATACCGATACCTATGAGGGCAGCCATACCGATGTGCCGGATGTGACCGGCAAGAGCGCGGACTTTGCCCGCCAGATGCTGTCTGCCGCCGGATTGAACTGTGTGGTGGAGGGCAATGCGAACGGCACCGTGCAGGCCCAGAGTGCAGATCCCGGTTCCAGTGTGCAGCGCGGCACCGTCGTGACCATTACCTGTGGGTAACAAGAACCCTCTCAGGCGCTTGCGCGCCAGCTCTCCCGAAGGGCGAGCTTTATGAGTGGGTACGGTAAAGTGAATCTTCTGAAGAACTGCACTTTACCGTAAGATGCAAAAGAGCTCCCCTTTCGGGGGAGCTGGCAATGCCGCAGGCATTGACTGAGAGGGTTTTACAAGATAAACGAGAGGGGACATGAACAATGGAAAAAATTTCTGCAAGCAAGCTTCTGGCAGGGCTGGTGCCCGCAGACTTCATCCGGGAAGAGGTGCAGGTGGAACTGGTGACCACCGACAGCCGCGAGGTGCGGCCCGGCTGCATTTTTGTAGCGTTCCCGGGTGAAAAATTTGACGGCCACGATTTTGCGGCCAAAGCACTGGAGAACGGTGCTGTTTATGTGGTGGTGAACCACCCGGTGGAGGGCGTGCCTGCGGAAAAGGCCATCCTCTGCCCGGACAGCTACCACGCCATGATGGTGATGGGTGCCAACTACCGCAGCCAGTATCACCCCAAGATGGTGGGTGTGACCGGCAGCGTGGGCAAGACCACCACCAAGCAGATGACCTACGCCGCCCTTGCAGGCTTTGGCGAGACCATCAAGACCGAGGGCAACCAGAACAATGAACTGGGCATGCCCCGCACCTTGATGCGGCTGGAAAGCAGCACTGAGTATGCCGTGATCGAGATGGGCATGAGCCATGCGGGCGAGATCGACCGTCTGGCCCGGGCCGCACGCCCGGATGTGGGCATCATTACCTGCATCGGTGTGTCCCACATCGGCAATCTGGGTAGTCAGGAGAACATCTGCAAGGCAAAGCTGGAGATCTGCAACGGCCTGCCGGAGGGTGCACCGCTGGTGCTGAACTATGATGATAAGTTCCTGCGCGCCGCAAAGCTGCCCGCCCACGTGAAGCCGGTATGGTTCAGTCTGGCAGATGAGAACGCTGATGTGTGTGCACTGTCCATCCGGCAGGAAGAGGACGGCATGAGCTTTGTGCTGGAAGATCAGGAAGAGGGCACCTTTGTGGTCAAGATCCCGGCCATGGGCAAGCACAATGTGGCAAACGCTCTGGCTGCCTACTGCGCCGCCACTCGCTTGGGCTGCGACCCGCGCGGTGTCATCAAGGGGCTTTCCAATTTTGAGCAGACCGGCCGCCGCCAGAAGGTGGTGCACAGCAAGGGCGTTACCGTCATTGAGGATTGCTACAATGCAAACCCCGACAGCATGAAGGCCGCGCTTGCCATGTTCAAGGAATTCCCCTGCAAGCGCCGCTTTGCCCTGCTGGGCGATATGCTGGAGCTGGGCGAGCTGTCCCGCGAAGCCCACGAGGAGCTGGGCCGTCTGGCTGCGGAGAGTGATCTGTACTGCCTTGTGACCTACGGCGAAAACGCAAAGCGCACGGCTGTGGTGGCTGCGGCCAAGGGGGTCAAGACCCTCCATGCCAACAACTACCGCGAGGCAGCGGATGCTCTGCTGAACCGGATAGAGCCGGGCGATGCCCTGCTGGTGAAGGCAAGCCGCGGCATGGCGCTGGAAAAAGTGCTGGAAATTTTCTACGCAGAGCAGAAAGATGCCGAAGAATAACCCTTTGGCATGAATTTGGAGATTGAAAAATGATTCGTTTCGCCTTGGTCGTCGCGTCGGTGCTGGGTTTTGTGCTGACTGCGGCGCTCGGCAATATGATGGTGCCGCTGCTGCGGGAGCTGCAGCGTGCGGCACGCGGTACACAGCCGGACAGCGATGCCCCGGACAGCCCGGTGCCTACCATGGGCGGGCTGTGCCTGATGGTGGGCACCCTTGCCGCTGTGGGCGTGGGCTGGCTGGCCGCATGTGCTGCACAGCCTTCCCTGCTTGGCAGCGACCGGCAGATGACCTCCCGCCTGCTCATTGCACTGCTGGGGTCGCTGGCCTTTGGCGCAGTGGGGCTGGCCGATGATCTGGCCCGCATCCGCGGCCGCTACCCGAACGGTTTAGGCCTTGGCCTGCGCCGTACGCAGCGCCTTGCACTGGAATGCACTGCTGCAGCGCTGGTGCTGGGTCTGCTGGCGCTGAACGGGTGCCTGCCCACAGGGCTGATCCTGCCGGGAGCAGGCTATGTGGAATGTGCGCTGGCACCGTTGCTGTGGGCTGTGCTGCTGGTGGCGATGGCCGAGGCGGCCCGCGTGGCCGACGGTGCCGACGGCACGGTGTGCGGCGCGGCCTTTGTAGCTATGCTGGGCCTGATGATGCTGGAAACACAGCTGGGCTGGTTTCCGCTGGCAGTATTCCCGGCGGCACTGGCCGGTGCACTGATGGCCTTTCTGCTGTGGGATTTTCCACCGGCAAAGCTGCACCCCGGCCGGTGCGGCTGCTTGTATGCAGCGGGAGCCATTGGCTGCATCCCGCTGTGCATTGGCTACGCAGAGCTGAGCATCCCGCTGGCACTGCCCTTCTGGGTGGAGGGCGGCATGGTGGTGCTGCAGGTCCTGTTCTGCCGCTGGAAGGGCAGGCCGCTGTTTGCGGCGGCACCGCTGCACTGCTGGCTGGAAAAGCGCGGCATGAGTGCAGTGAATATTTTTTACAGCCTGTGTGCACTGAGCGTGTGCGGGCTGGCGCTGGCCGTGCGTCTGGCACGCTGGGCCTGAGCGCCTGATTCTGAAAATAAGGGGGCGTGGCAATGGCAGCCACCCGCAGACAACATAAAAACCAAAAAGAAAGTGCATGGGTGCCGCCGCTGCAGCGGGACCCGGGACCGTGGAACCGGCTGCTGCTCAACTGGCTGGCAACGCTGGCCATTATCATGGTGTTCGGCCTTGTAATGCTGTACAGCGCAAGCTATACCACCGGCTACCTGCGCATGGGCGACAGCCTGCACTACATCAAGCAGCAGGCTATCTGCATGGCCATTGGCATTGGCTGTATGGTAGTCATGAGCTATGTGGATCACCGCTTCCTGCGCTGGGCGAGCAAGCCGCTGTACTGGGTGGTGCTGGCCATGCTGGCCGTCACGCTGACCTTTGCACCGCTGAACGGCTGCCGCCGCTGGATCCGTCTGGGCGGCCTGACTCTGCAAACCTCTGAGGTGGCAAAGTTTGAAATGATCCTGCTCTCGTCCCATCTGGCAGCAAGTGCGCCGCAGATCGGCCGGTTCAGCCCGTCGCTGAGAGAAAAGATCAAGCCAAAGGATTGGCTGTTCATCCGCATCGTAAGGCAGCTGGTCGTGCCGGTGCTGCCGCTGGTGCCGGTGGTGGTGCTGCTGTTTTTAGAGCCGCACATGTCCGGCATCCTGCTGACCACCGCCATCGTGGGCACCATCCTCATGCTGACCGGCTGCGGCGGTGTATTGACATGGTGCGGGGCCGCAGCGGCGGCTCTGCTGCTGAAACCGGCCCTGACGCTGGTGGAATCCATTGGCTATCTGCAGGACCGCCTGAATACATGGTCCGATGATCTGGAAGCGCTGAACGACCAGACCAAGCAAAGCTTGTACGCCATCGGCTCCGGCGGGCTGAAGGGCCTTGGCCTTGGCAACAGCGTGGAAAAGCAGCTCTGGCTGCCGGAAAGCACCAACGACTTCATCTTCAGTGTGGTGTGCGAAGAATTGGGCTTCATCGGTGCGGTGCTCATCATCGTGCTGTTCATACTGCTCATAGCGCAGGGCCTGATGATCGCCTATAAGGCCGAGAACCAGTTCTGCACCATGGTGGGGATTGGCATTATGGCGCAGATCGCCTGGCAGGTGTTCTGCAACATCGCCGTGGTCACCAACACCATCCCGAATACCGGCATCAGCCTGCCGTTTTTCTCGTCCGGCGGCACCAGTCTGATCTTGCTGCTGGCAGAAATGGGCGTGATGGTGAACATTGGGCGCAACGGAGAGCGGGCGGCGCAGCAGAGGGCAGCGGCCCACGCACAGCGGCAGGCTGCAAAGGCTCAGCGTGATGCTGAGCTGAAGGACCGTACCATCAATCTGGACGATGCCCGCCGTGCGCGCAATGAACTGTAACGACTGTTTTGAGGGCGCAGGCCAGTGGGAAGCTCCCCGATGACCTGCCCAGATGCACTAATAATAGAGGAGGAATCGTCATGCGAGTTCTGATCGCTGCCGGCGGCACTGCCGGCCATATCAACCCGGCACTTGCCATTGCAGGTGCTATCAAAAAGGCAGACCCTTCTGCCGAGATCCACTTTGCCGGCCGCAAGGAGGGCATGGAGTACCGTCTGGTAGGACAGGCGGGCTATCCCTTCCACCATATCGAGATTACCGGTTTCCAGCGCAGGCTGTCGCTGAACAACATCAAGCGCAACATCGTTACGCTGTGGAATCTGGCCCTCTCTGGCCCCAAGGCAAAGGCCATTATGAAGGAGGTCAAACCCGATCTTGTGATCGGCTGCGGCGGCTATGTGTCCGGCCCGGTGGTGCGCTGTGCCGCCAAAATGGGCATCCACACCGCCATTCATGAGCAGAACGCCTTCCCCGGCGTGACCAACAAGCTGCTGGCACCGGATGTGGATCTCGTGTTTGCCGCCGTGCCTGCTGCTGTGGAAAAGCTGGGCGCACCTGATAAGACCATCGTGGTGGGCAATCCGGTGCGCCCGGAGGTGTTCACCAAGGCAAAGGACCGCGATGCCATCCGCGCTGAGCTGGGCGCGGGCGACCGCACGGTGATCCTTTCCTTCGGCGGCAGCCTTGGCGCACGCCGCGTCAACGAGGTGGTGGCCGACCTGTGTGCATGGGAACAGCACGAGAAGAAGCCGGTGCTGCATCTCCACGCTACCGGCCAGTACGGTGTGCAGCTGTTCAAGGATCTGGAACAGGAAAAGAACTTCGCGGAGGGCGACGGCCTTGTGGTGAAGGAATACATCAACAATATGCCGGAACTGCTGGCTGCGGCAGACCTTGTCATCAGCCGCGCCGGTGCGCTGACGCTGGCCGAGCTGGAAGCTGTTGGCCGTGCAGCCGTGCTCATCCCCAGCCCCAATGTGGCTGAGAACCACCAGTACTTCAATGCCATGGAACTGCAGAAGGCCGATGCTGCTGTGGTGATCGAGGAAAAAGACCTGACCGGCGAAAAGCTGGTGAGCACGGTGTCCGACATGCTGGCACAGCCCGGCAAGCTGGCTGAGATGGGCAAAAATGCCCGCAGCCTGTCGGTGGATGACAGCCTTGACCGGATTGCAGACGCTCTGATGAAACTGGTGCAGAAGTAAAACAAAACCTAAACCGGAAAGGAGGTGTGCGCCATGCAGCAATACCGCAATAACAGAAACAACGGCAATATCTACGACCTGCGGAAAGACCTGCAGCATACTCCGCCGCCTTCACAACAAAAAGGATCTTCCGGCAGTGCGGACGGGCGCTATGGCTTCAACGGGGAACCGCTGAGCTTTGCGCCGGACCGCACCGCCAATGGTACGGTGCGCCGCACCCGTACCGATAATAGCATCGAGTTCCCTTCGCAGCCGCGCCGCACCGAACAGAGCGGCACCCGGCGCACCAGCGGCCAGAACCGGAACCGTACCGCGCAGCAAAGCCACACGGCCCAGCCGGAGCAGCGTGTATCCGGCACGGCCCGCAAGCCGCAGCAGCGCCGTTCACAGGGGCAGAAGCCGCGCAAGACAGCGGCTCAGGCAGCACAGCAGCGCTACAAAAACCAGCGTCTGCGCCCGGCACAACAGCAGCCACGCGACCCGGTACAGCGGGAAAAACGCAAGAAGCGCCGCCTGACCCGCGCTGCACTGAAGCGGCGGCGGATGCTGCGGCGGCTGATGGCCTTTGTGACCCTGCTGGCCGTGATCGCCGCCGGTGTTTACCTGACCATGACCATGCTGTTTAAGATCGGCACCATTCAGGTGCAGACGGCGGACGGCACCGTGGTGCAGGAGGTGGGCGGCTATTCCAGCAGCCAGATCCTGCAGGCACTGGGTGTGCAGACCGAAGAGAACATTTTCAGCTTTGACCCCGCCGCCAAGGAAGTGGAACTGGAAAAGCAGTTCCCGCTGCTGGAATCCATCAGGGTAGTTCGGGATTACCCCAACACGGTGGTGGTGCAGGTGACCGAGGCGGTGCCTACCTATGCCATGCAGACGAAGAGCGGCTGGCTGACCCTCTCGGATCAGTTCAAGATCCTGGCCTGCGAGTCTGCTCAGCCGGAAGAACTCAAGACCCTATACGGCGGCGAGCCGGTGTCGGTGACACCCGGCGACCAGCTGACCTTTGCAGCGCAGGCAGACCCGGCGGCATCGGATGCATCCGGTTCGGCAGCAGCTTCGGCAGCGGTGCAGACGGACGACCGTCTGGATGCGCTGAATGAGCTGCAGGCAAAGCTGGAAGAGTATGGGATGCTGGACGATGTGACCCGCATGGAATTTGCGGACACCGACCAGATGGCATTTTTGTATCAGGATCGTGTCAGTGTGCTTCTGGGTACACGGAACGATCTGGATTATAAGCTGGACCGCGCACGCTATGTGCTGACCAATGCCGACGGCAAGGGTTGTGCCCCTACCGACACCGGCAGACTGGATTTCAGCCATGTGAGCGCAGGCAGCACCCGTAAAATTTACTTTGCACAGGGCCAGCCGACCCTGCCCTCCGGTTATGTTGTGCCGGAAAAGACCGTGCCGGAAGAGCCTGACACCTCTGCTGCCGAGGATACTGCGGCAGACGGTGCAGAGGATGCCGCTGCGGCCCAGCCTGCGGACGATACGGCGGCAGCTGCGGAAGAAACACCGCTGACCGACCCCGCCCGCATGACCGCAAATAACGAAGAAAACCCCATGTGACAAAATGTTTTGAGGAGCGTGTGCAGTATGAAACTGGAACAGTTACTGGAAGGCGTGCCCTTTACCCTTGCGCAGGGCAGTCTGGACACCGAGATCTCGGATATCATCTACGACAGCCGCAAGGCGGCACCGGGCCTTTTGTTCGTGTGCATCGTGGGCACCCAGCGTGACAGCCATGAGTTTGCCGCCGACTGTGCGGCAAAGGGTGTCAGCGCACTGGTCATCCAGCACGACATCGACCTTTCCGCCATGCCGGGCGTGACCGTGGTCAAGGTGGAAAGCAGCCGCTATGCCATGGCTCTGATGAGCGCGAACCTTTTCGGCAACCCGTCCCGCCAGATGACCATGATTGGCGTGACCGGCACCAAGGGCAAGACCACTACCACCCACATGATCAAGAGCGTGCTGGAAGCTGCAGGCCGCAAGGTGGGCATGATCGGCACCAACGGCATTTATTATATGGGCCGCCACAAGGATACTGCCAACACCACTCCGGAAAGCTACGAACTGCAGAAGACCTTTCGGGAATTTCTGGATGCAGGCTGCGACACCGCGCTGATGGAGGTTTCCAGCCAAGGCCTGATGATGGACCGCGTGGCTGGTGTGCACTACAATGTGGGCGTGTTCACCAACCTTTCGCCGGATCACATCGGCCCCGGCGAGCACAAGACCTTTGAGGAGTACCGCAGCTGGAAGGGCCAGCTGTTCAAGCGCTGCGACGTGGGCGTGGTGAACATTGACGATGAGAATACCGAAGCACTGCTGGAAGGCCACACCTGCCGCCTTGTCACCTATGGCCGCGCTGAGCAGGCGGACTACCGCGAGACCGGCTTTGAACTGCTGCGCACCCACGATTTTCTGGGCGTGAAGTTCCATGTGACCGGCAAGGACGAGATGGATGTGAAGGTGAACATGCCCGGTGAGTTCAGCGTGTACAACGCGCTGGCAGCTCTGGCGGTGGGCAAGGTGCTGGGCCTGCCGGATCAGGCCATCCACGACGGCCTTGGCAAGTGCGTGGTCAAGGGCCGCGTGGAGCTGGTGCCCATCAGCAAGAAGTTCACCATCCTGCTGGACTACGCCCACAACGAGGTGTCCACAGAAAGCCTGCTCACCACTCTGCGGGCCTACAAGCCCCACCGTCTGGTGGTGGTGTTCGGCTGCGGCGGCAACCGCTCCAAGCTGCGCCGCTACGGCATGGGCGAGATCTGCGCCAAAATGGCCGATTTCTCCATCCTTACCGAGGACAACAACCGCTTTGAAAAGGTGGAGGACATCCTTGCTGATATCCGCGTGGGCATGAACAAGGGCAACCCGGACGCAAAGTTCGTGGAGATCCCCGACCGTCTGGATGCACTGCACTACGCAGTGGATCACGCGCAGGAGGGCGACCTGATCGCCGTCATTGGCAAGGGCCACGAGACCTACCGTGACCGCGAGGGTGTCAAGACCCCGTTCCTGGAGCGGGAGCTGCTGGAAGAGTATGCACAGCAGATCGGGCTGGAATAACAGATAAAAAAATAACGCCGTGTCGAATGTTCAGACACGGCGTTATTTTTTGCGGTAATTATGCTTTCAGCTGCGGAGCCTTGTTCTCCGGCAGGAGATTGGTCATGCTCTTCAGGCTGATGCCGATGGTGGAGAGATTATGCAGCATGGCAGAGGAGGCCGGCTGCAGGATGCCCAGAGCACCCAGCGCGATGAGGGCCGAGTTGAAGGTGAGCACGAAACGGTAGTTTGCATGCACGCGCTTTTGCAGAGAGTTGGCGATGGCCTTGAGGGCCACCAGCTCCTCCAGACTGTCGGCTTTGATGGTCACGTCTGCGATCTCGCGGGCGATGGCAGCGCCGGAGTTGATGGCAATGCCAATGTCGGCAGCGGACAGGGCGGGGGAGTCGTTGATGCCGTCGCCGATCATCACCACGGTGTGGCCCTCGGCCTTGGCCTGCTGGACGAAGTTTGCCTTATCCTCGGGCAGCACCTCGGCAAAGAAGCGGTCCACGCCCACCTGCTTTGCAATGGCGGCAGCGGTGCGCTCGCTGTCGCCGGTCATCATGACGGTGTTCCGGATGCCCAGCGCACGCAGACCGTTCAGCACAGCCGCAGCTTCCGGGCGCAGCGGGTCGGAAATGCAGATCACGCCCACCAGCTGCCCGCTGGCAGCCATGTACAGGTGCGAATACGCGGGCTTGAGGGCATCGAACTTCTGCTGCTCGGCTGTGGGGATGGTACACTTTTCATCCTCAAAGACGAAGTGGTGGCTGCCGATGACCACGCGCTGGCCGCCCACGCGGCTTGCAATGCCGTGGGCCACGATGTACTCCACCTCGGAGTGCATCTCTTCATGGGAAATGCCGCGCTCCTTGGCGGCACGCACCACGGCGTTGGCCATGGAATGGGGGAAGTGCTCTTCCAGACAGGCGGCCAGCTGCAGAACTTCGCGCTCGTTGCAGCCGGAGAAGGAAACCACATCCACTACCTGCGGGGTAGCGCGGGTGAGTGTGCCGGTCTTATCAAACACGATAGTGTCGGCCTGAGACAGCGCTTCCAGATATTTGCCGCCCTTGACGGTGATGTGATAGCTGCCGCACTCGCGCATGGCGGAGAGGACGGCCAGCGGCATGGACAACTTGAGCGCACAGGAAAAATCCACCATCAGGCAGGAGATGGCGCGGGTGGCGTTGCGGGTGAGCAGATAGGTGACCACCGTTGCGCCCAGACACCAGGGCACCAGCTTGTCGGCCAGCACCAGCGCACGGTTCTCGGTGCTGGACTTGAGCTTTTCGGATTCCTCGATCATGGCCACGATCTTGTCGTAGCGGTTGGAACCGCCCTCAGCCTTGGCGATAAAGACGCACTCGCCCTCCTCCACAACAGTGCCGGCATAGAGGGTGGAGCCCTCTGCCTTGCGCACCGGCATGGACTCGCCGGTCAAAGCAGCCTGATTCACCATGGCTTCGCCTTCCAGAACGGTGCCGTCCAGCGGGATCATGTTGCCGCTGCGCACGACCACCTCATCGCCGGAGCGTACTTTGGTCAGAGGCACCAGCACTTCGGTGCCCTGGCTGCGCACCCACACCTTGTCCACGTTCAGGGCCATGCTGCGGGCCAGATCGTCCAGACTCTTCTTGCGGGTCCACTCTTCCAGCAGAGAGCCCAGGTTCAGCAGGAACATCACCGACCCGGCGGTGGCAAAGTCGCTGCGCAGGATGGACACGCCGATGGAAAGAGCGTCCAGCACTTCCACTTCCAGTTTGCGGTGCAGCGCGCAGCGCACACCCTTCCAGAGAAAGCGGATGGAGCGGAAGGCGGTGTAGGCAGCGTCAAGGGGCGCGGGCAGGAACAGCTTGCGCAGGCAGCGGCCTGCCACCAGATCAAACATCTTATCCTGATATTCACGGTTCAGCCTGCGGCTGTCGGCGGAGGTGACCAAAGCGTCATACTCGGCCACATCGAACTTATAGCCTGCCAGAATGGCAATGGCAGCGGTGCGCTTGCCGGTATAGGTAATGACCACATCGCCGGTGCGCTCGTAAACGGCGGCATGGACGATGGCATCTTTGTGGTTCAGATATGCTTCCAGCACATCGGCACGGTGCAAAGTCATGCGGACGTTTTCCACATGCACACGCATCCGGCCTTTGCCTTCATGCAGAATGGTACATTTCATATATCAAATATCCTTCTCTATCTTTTTGCCGCAGCGTCAGGCTGCTATACCCTGCACGCCTGCGGCCCCACTCTCACAAAAAAGAGCCGCCCGAAGGCGGCTCGAAAGCCACGTTGGGGCTTTCAGTGCTTTACGAACCGAAAATTACTCAGCGGTCTCTTCGGTGGTCTCCTCGGCGGCATCTTCGATCACAGCAGCCTCGGCTTCAACAGCACGAGCCTCGTTGATGGCCTTTGCATCGGCCAGAATGTCACCAGCCTGCTCCTGAACCTTGCTGACGGTTTCCATGGTGGAGTCCTTCATGCGCAGCACGGCAGCAGTGGTCTGGGTGTAGACCTTCTTGGCATCCTTGCTGGACAGCAGCTTGAAACCGGCAGAGCCGAACAGAGTACCGGCGGCGAACAGTGCGATCTTCTTGATATCCATAGTAACTTCCCTACCTTTTCTATTTCCTGTCAGAGGCCCTGCACCGCAGGACCTGTAAGATGAATATACCGGCCCAAAAGCCGGAGAACAGGGTGGACATTTCCCTTCTGTCGAGCCTATTGTAGCACAGAATTTACCATTTTCAAGCTTTTTCTTGAATGTTAATACATGTAAACTTTTTACGATGTGTAGTTAGAAAAAGCTATCTCTAACGCGTTTTTTAAGACAAACTACAGTTTGTAAATAGAAACTAACCGGCAGATGGGACGAGAAAGAATTTCCAGTTTGTAAAAAATCCTGGTTTGGAAATGCAGTTTGCCGCTACGGCCCTTCTCTGTGAAAAAGCAACCCGGAAAAATCCGCAGACTTTTCCGGGTTGCTAAAATAAAAATTGTTTTCCGCTGAAGATGCCAAGAGCGACGCGGCGGACATTTTAAACCGTTTTGCTTTACAGGATGCGCACCCGGACCACGGCGGGGATGGCAGCCAGCTTTTCGGCCAGCTTCTTGTCCACAGCACCGGTGGCATCCAGCATGGTGTAGGCCATGTTCTTCTTGCTCTTGTTCACCATGTTCTCGATGTTCAGGCCGGCTTCGGTGGTCAGGGCGGTGATCTGGCTGATCATGCCGGGCTCATTTTTGTGGATGATGCAGATGCGCTTGCCGCCGGCTCTGGGCTGGTTGACCTCCGGCATGTTCACCGAGTGGATGATGTTGCCGTTCTTCAGGTAGTCGCTCAGCTCCTTTGCAGCCATCACGGCGCAGTTGTCCTCGGCTTCCGGGGTGGAAGCGCCCAGATGGGGGGTGCACACGATGCCGGGCTTGCCCAGAATGGCCTCAGACGGGAAGTCAGTCATGTAGCCGGACACCTTGCCGGTCTCCATGGCTTCCAGCAGGGCTTCGGTGTTCACCAGTTCGCCGCGGGCGTAGTTCAGGATCTTCACGCCGTCCTTGCACAGGGCAAGGGTCTGGGTGTTGATGGTGTCCCTGGTGGTGGGCAGGTAGGGCACATGGATGGTGATGTAGTCGCACAGGGGCAGCATGTCGTTCAGGTTCACGCAGTGGTGTACCTGACTGCTCAGGTTCCATGCGGCATCAATGGAGATGTAGGGGTCGTAGCCGTAGACCTCCATGCCCAGCTCAATGGCGCAGTTGGCCACGCGGGAGCCGATGGCACCCAGACCGATGACACCCAGCGTCTTGCCCTTGATCTCGTTGCCCACGAACTGCTTCTTGCCCTTTTCCACGGTCTTTGCCATGGCAGGGTCACCGGCAAGGCCCTGACACCACTGGGCAGCAACAGCCACATTGCGGCTGCCGGCGATCAGCATGCCGATCACCAGCTCGGCCACAGCGTTGGCGTTGGCACCGGGGGTGTTGAACACCACGATGCCCTGCTCACTGCAGCGGTCCAGCGGGATGTTGTTCACGCCGGCACCGGCGCGGGCGATGGCCAGAAGATTGTCGTTGAAGGCGGTATTCAGCATGTCGGCGCTGCGCACAAGGATGCCGTCCGGGGCATCGGTGTCCACAGCCACCTCAAACTGCTTGTTGTTCAGCTTTGCCAGACCCACCGGGCTGATGGCGTTCAAAGTTTTGATCGTATACATATCTGAATTCCCCTCTTATGCATTTGCCTTGCGGAACTTCTCCATGAAGTCCACCAGCTTATCCACGCCCTCGGCAGGCATGGCGTTGTAGATGGAAGCGCGCATGCCGCCTACCAGACGGTGGCCCTTCAGGTTCACGAAGCCTGCTTCTGCAGCTTCGGCGCAGAACTTCTTGTCCAGATCTGCATTGGGGCTGGTGAAGGTGACGTTCATGGTGCTGCGGTAGCGGTGCTCCACAGGATTCGTGAAGAAGCCCTGACCGTCCAGATAGTCGTACAGCACCTTGGCCTTGGCTTCGTTGATCTTCTGCATGTTGGCAAGACCGCCGATGTCGTTTTCCAGATACTTGAGCACCAGACCGGTCATATAGATGCACCAGCAGGGGGGCGTGTTGTACATGCTGTCCTTGCCCAGCAGGGTGGTGTAGTTCATCATGGTGGGCACATTGTCGGCGGCATGGCCCAGCAGGTCGTCGCGGACGATGGCAATTGCCATGCCGGCGGGAGCTACATTCTTCTGCACGCCGAAGTAGATGCAGCCGTACTTGGTCACGTCCACCGGCTTGGAGAGGATCATGGAGCTCATGTCTGCTACCAGAGGCACATCCTCCACCTGCGGCACCTCCACGAACTGGGTGCCGAAGATGGTGTTGTTCTGGCAGATGTGGATGTAGCTGGCATCCTTATCATAGTTGATGGCGTTCACGTCCGGGATGTAGGTGAAGTTCTTGTCCTTGCTGGAAGCAACGATGTTCACCTCACCGAATTTGGCGGCTTCCTTGGCGGCAAGGTTCGAGAAATTGCCGGTGACAAGGTAATCTGCCTTGCCGGTGGTCATGAAATTCAGCGGGACCATGGCGAACTGCTGGGTCGCACCGCCCTGAAAGAAACCGACCTTGTAGTTGTCGGGAATGTTCATTACCCGGCGCAGGGTGGCCTCGGTGTCCTTGATGATGGCATCGAACCACTTGCTGCGGTGGCTCATCTCCATCACGCTCTGACCGCTGTCGCCATACTCGAGCAGCTCTGCCTGTGCCTGCCTGAGCACCTTCTCGGGCAGCATGCTGGGGCCTGCGCTGAAGTTGTAAACTCGTGCCATAATGAACTCTCCCTTTCCTGTATCGCACAGCACCGCGGTTTTTTGCGGTGCGTTCTGTTGATTGCTGTAGCCGTAGTATACCGGTTTTGCAGGGATGAAAACAAGAGCATCTTTGCACAAAGATACGGCGCAAAAGCCCCTGTGCGGGCACAAAGCACACAAATGTCCTTGATAGAAAAACAAAAACAAAGACAAATGTAAAATAGAGCTGAAAAAGCCTGATTCCATCGGCGTTTCCGGCTCTTGCGCTTTGGCGCAGAAATTGGTATAATCATAAAACAAAGACAAACGTAAAAGCAAAAAAGATGCCAAAAGGAGGGAGAACAGCAGGATGTATGGCATCCCGGACAGTGTAAAGCCGCTTTCGGCGGCAGAGGAGCAGGTGATGCTGGCGGTGTGGGCCTGCCGTGCGCCCGTCACCCGGCGGGATATCGACGCAAAACTGCGGGCGAAGGGCTGGGCACCGGCTACCGTGCTGAACTTTCTCTACCGGCTGGAAGAAAAGGGCTGGGTGAAAAGCGGCAAGGATGGCAACCGCAATACCTACACTCCGGTCATCACCCAGCGCGCCTACAACGTGTGGAGTATGAGGGAACGGCTGGATACCCTTTTTGGAAATGATCTGGCCGCGGCGGTGCGCGCGCTGGTCAGCGAGAGCGGCTGCGGCCAGAGCGAGCTGGAACAGGCCATGAAGGTGCTGGAGGAAAAGCATCTGGAAGCGGAAGAATATGATCTGTATGACCCTTATGGGTAAAAAGGAGAACGGAAGATGGATTGCAAACTGCGTGCCAAAAACTGCGGCGGCTGCCCGATGCTGGGCATGGACTACGCCGCACAGCTGAAGCAGAAAGAAGAGACCGTGAAAAAGCTGCTGGGCAGATTCGGCCCGGTGGAGCACATCCGGGGCATGGAAACGCCGTACCACTATCGGAACAAGGTGATCTCCACCTTTACCACCGGCTGGGGTGGAAAACTTACCTCCGGCATCTACGCGGCAAACAGCCACAAGGTGCTGTCGGTGGAAAGCTGCCTTTTGCAGGACGAAGTGCTGGATAAGACCATGCTGGCCGTGCGCGCAGCGGCGGGCATCTGCCATTACCAGCCTTTTAATGAGGATAAGGGCACCGGCCTTCTGCGTCACTGCCTGCTGCGGCGCGGTGTTATGACCGGGCAGGTGATGGTGGTGCTGGTGACGGCTCAGCCGGTGCTGCCGGGTGCCAGAAACTTTGTCAAAGCCCTGCTGACCGAGGCAGAAAAGCAGAGTGTGACCATCACCACCATCGTCCAGAACGTGAACGACCGCAAAACCAGCGTGGTGCTGGGCGATATGGAAAAGGTGCTGTACGGCAAGGGCTTCATTCTGGACGAGCTTTGCGGCAAGACGTATGCGCTCAGCCCGCGCAGTTTTTACCAGATCAATCATACCCAGACCGAAGTGCTGTACGGCCTTGCGGTGGACGCGGCGCATCTCACCGGCAAAGAAGTGGTGCTGGATGCCTACTGCGGCATCGGAACCATCGGCCTGACCGCCGCCGACCATGCAAAGCAGGTAGTGGGCGTGGAGGTGAACCGCGAAGCGGTGCACGATGCCATAGGCAATGCAAAGCACAACGGCGTGAAGAACGCCCGCTTCTTTGCCGCCGATGCCACCCGGTGGATCGGCGAGGCTGCCGCCGCAGGCGAGCGGGCAGACGTGATCTTTATGGACCCGCCGCGGGAGGGCTCTACGCCGCAGTTTATCGAAAGCGTGGCCCGCATGGCCCCGAAACGTGTGGTCTATGTGAGCTGCAACCCGGTCACACTGGCCCGGGATCTGGAGCTGCTGACCCGGAAGGGATATAAAGTGGAGAGCAGCACGCCGGTGGATATGTTCCCCCACAGTGAGCATATCGAGGTCGTGTGTTCGATGGTTAGATTCAAAAAGCATTGATCTAATGTGAAGTAGGGTGAACCGTTTTATGTATTCTGTTACACAGCGTATAAAAATGATCCAGCAATATGAAGGAAAATAAGAAGACCTGTGCAGTCTGGTGAAAAATAACAACACAAATAGCACAGAGAAAAGGAGCATCCCATGAACGCAAATATCAATTATGATGAGATCCCGGATACCAGTGCCGTGCAGGAGGATCTGCTTGCGGCGCTGAGCAGCCAGCATATGACCGTGCACACGAATGAGGAGCCGGACTTCGACTACATGGAAAACGGGGATGTGGCTTTTGTGGTCAAGAATCCGCACAGCGAAGAGGATCTGCTCATTGAACTGGGCGGCGAGTTCTCGCTCTTCTTCGGCCTGTGGCATGGGCAGTACAAGGCCGTGGAGTACGACTACGACCGCATGAAGAAGGACATTGCAGCCATTCTGGCGGGCAATGCCGGTGCGCTGAGCCTGTATGCCGACGGCAGGTGGCAGGGCAGCGCCCTCTGCCCGGAGAAGGTGTCTGCTGATGCCGACATGGAAAAGCTGCTGGAACGCTGCTGGCAAAAGCAGGAGCCGAAGGAAAAACTGCTGGCACAGGGCGGCAGGGTGGAACTGCTTTATTGGGACCCGGCGGAAAATAAGAGCTTTATGATTCCGGCAAAGAACTGAATTATAACAAAAAGGACACACCACAACGGTGTGTCCTTTTTGTTATACGATATGAAGCTTAGACCTTCTCGATGGTGATGCTCCAATCAGCGGTCATGGCCTCGTCCGGCTCCAGCACTTCGTGCTTGCCTTCCTCATTGACGCTGTTGGCCCAGCCGTTCCACGGCTCCATGCACACAAAGCTCTCGGCATCCTGCTGCCACAGCACGGCGTGGTCGAAGCTGTCGTCGGCATCCACAGTCACCTTGTGGCCGCTGCCGCTGTCGGTGAGGGTCATGGGGAACTGCACGCCGGTCAGCAGGCGCACGCTGTTATCGGCACCTTCCTTGCGGGTGAGGGTGATCTTTTCCGGGGCAGCGGGCTGCTCGCCCTTGGCGCTCTCGGAACAGGTGGCGCACTTGATATCGAAGTCCACATTCTCCAGCTTGGAAGCCTTGAAGTAGGGGTGGAAGCCAAAGCTGAAGGGCATGTTGGTGTCGCCCTCGTTGATCACGGTCATGTTGATGGCGGCAGTGTTGCCCTCAAGGTTATAGTTCATCAGCACGGTGAAATCGAAGGGATAGAGGAACTTGGTCAGCGGGGTGGACTCCAAAATCAGGGTCACGCCGTCCGGGCCGACGCTTTCCACATCCCATGCGCACAGGTCGGCAAAGCCGTGGTTCTCCATGGGGTATGCCTTGCCGTCAAAGATGTGCACGCCGTTATCCGGCAGGCCGCAGTTGGGGAACAGCACCGGCACGCCGAAGCGGGGACGGTTGCACTCGGAAAAATTGGGGTGGCGGGTCCAGATGTACTCCTCGCCGTTCAGGGAGAAGCCGGTGATCATGCCGCCGCGCTCCGGGGTGATGACCAGCTCGGTCTTTGCCTCGGCATCGGTGATAACGTACTGCTCATAGCAGGCACCGTTTTCGGTGACATAACGGGTGGTGATCTGATTCATAGTTCAGTCCTCCTTATGTTTCTGGTTCTGTGCCAGTTTTTCAAAATAATAATCAATACCATAGCGGATGAGATATTTTATGACCCTTGCAATAACGGCCACGATAGCGGCAAAAATGCCGCCGTAAAGCAGAAACGCATAGATCATCATGCGAGTGGTCATAGCCATAAAAACACTTCCCTTCCGTTTTCATGCACAAAGAGGCTGCCGTACAGCCAAAGTGCCATACAGCAGCCTCGAAACGATCACAGAACGACACCGTCCTTGAAGATGGAGATCTCGCGGAAGCCGTGCTTCTCGGCCTTGGTCTGCTCACCGCTTGCAACGCGGATGACCAGATCCAGCAGATCCTTTGCGGCCTCGTCGATGGTCTTTTCACCATCTGCGATCACGCCGGTGTTGAAGTCGATCCAACCGGACTTCTTCTGAGCCAGCGGAGTGTTGGTGGAGATCTTCAGGGTGGGAGCCGGGGCCGAGAACGGAGTGCCGCGGCCGGTGGAGAACAGGATCAGGTGTGCGCCTGCGGCGGTCATGGCCGTGGCAGAGACCAGATCGTTGCCGGGGCCGTACAGCATGTTCAGGCCCTTGGTGACAACGGGATCACCGTAGCCGATCACGTCCATGATGGGGGCGGTGCCGCCCTTCTGCACGCAGCCGCAGCTCTTGTCTTCCAGCGTGGTGATACCGCCCTGTTTGTTGCCCGGAGAGGGGTTATCGTAGACCACCTCGTTGTGGCTGATGAAGTAATCCTTGAAGCCGTTGATCATGTGCTCAGCCTTGACAAAGACGTCATGGTTGATGCAGCGGTCCATCAGGAAGCCCTCGGCACCGAACATCTCGGGTACCTCGGTCAGCACGGTGGAACCGCCGCGCTGGCCCATCATGTCGGAGAAGCGGCCGATGGTGGGGTTGGCGGTGATGCCGGACAGGCCGTCCGAGCCGCCGCACTTCATGCCCACCACCAGATCGGACACGGGGATAGGCTCACGCTTGAACTGCCCGGCATAGGCAGCCAGCTCCTTGAGGATATCGCGGGCAGCGGTGAACTCGTCGTCCACCTCCTGACAGGTGAGGAACTTCACACGGTCGTGGTCGTACTCGCCCAGCTCTTCCACGAACTGATCGTGCTGCAGGTTCTCGCAGCCCAGATGCAGCACCAGAACGGCGGCAGCATTGGGGTGGCGCACCAGCGCAGCCAGCAGCTTGCGGGTCTGTGCATGGTCGTGGCCGGTCTGGCTGCAGCCGAAGGGATGGGTGAAGGTGTACAGGCCCTCGATGGAGCCGGTGACCAGATCCTGATTGTCGGCAACGATCTTCTTGGCGATGTCGTTGACGCAGCCCACGGTGGGGATGATCCAGATCTCATTGCGGATGGCGGCACGGCCGTCCTTGCGGCGGAAGCCCATAAAGGTCTCTGGCTCGACCTTGGGCAGGGGAGCCAGATCCGGGGCGGGGTTGTAGCTGTACTCTACCTCACCGGACAGGTTGGTGTGCACGTTGTGGGTGTGCATCCAGCTGCCGGGAGCGGCGTCAGCGGTGGCGTGGCCGATGGGAAAGCCGTACTTGATCACGTTCTCACCGTTCTTGATGGGCTTCACGGCCATCTTGTGGCCCTGCGGAATGTCCTCCAGAGCGGTCACGGCAAGGCCGTCCACTTCCACCAGCGTGCCCTTGGCAATGGGGTGCAGGGCAACGACCACGTTGTCGATGGGGCTGATATGAATTGCCTGCGGCATAGTAGTTCTCCTTATCGTATCGCACAAAAGGGCTGCTGCCCAAAGCAGCAGCCCTTTGTTGTGCGGGTAGGTTGTTTTTTCAGGCTTACAGGCAGCTCTTGTAAGCAGCCTCGGCACCCTGAGTGCGGATCATTTCCAGATCAGCCAGAACAGCGGCCTCGAGACCCTCGATCCTGGTCAGATCCTGATCCCACATCTGGGTGTTGGTCAGCACGGCGTGCACCAGCTGAGCAGCGGTGTCGTCCTTGTGTGCATAGTAGAAGTCCAGTGCCCATGCGTCATCCTGGATCTTGTAGGTGTTGCCGGCAGGACGCTTGCAGATCAGGCCGTCCTCGGTGCGCTCCTGAATGTCGCTGGAATAGAAGGCAATGTAGGCTGCCAGAGACATGGTCAGGCACTTGGGCAGCTGCTTCTGCTCCTCGATGTAAGCCAGGAAGGAAGGCATGTTGCGGGCCTTCCACTTGGAGGTGGAGTTCAGGGAGATGCTCATCAGCTCGTGGTTGACGAAGGGGTTGTTGAAGCGGTCCTCAACAGCGGAAGCAAACTCTTCCAGATCCTTCTTGTCCAGCGGCAGGGTGGGAATGATCTCCTCGTGCAGCATCTTGTTCATGAAGCCGCGGATGGTGTCGTTGTGCATGCAGTCACGCACGATGTCGAAGCCGGCCAGATATGCGCCCAGAACGAAGCCGGTGTGTGCACCGTTCAGGATGCGGACCTTGCGCTTCTTGTAGGGGGTAACATCGGGCACGACCATGACGTTCACGCCGGCCTTCTTGAACGGCAGCTTGTCCTCCAGCTCAGCGGGGCCTTCGATGACCCACACGCCGAACACTTCGCCCACGTCCAGAGCGGCATCATGGTAGCCGTTGGCCTCTTCCATGGCAGCCAGTTCCTTGGGATCGCGGATGCGGCCCGGAACGATGCGGTCCACCAGAGTGGAGCAGAAGGTGTTTGCGTTGTTCATCCAGTCGATGAAGGCAGGCTCCAGATTCCAGTCCTTGGCGTAGTTGTTGCAGCACTTCTGCAGCTCCTTGCCGTTGTTGTCGATCAGTTCGCAGGACAGGATGGCCAGACCCTTGTCAGCAGCACCGTTGAATGCCTTGTAGCGCTCGAACAGCACGCGGGTCAGCTTTGCGGGGAAGCTGTTGGGAGGAACCTGATCGAACTGGCTGTCACCCTGCGTGTAGGCGATGCCGGCTTCAGTGGTATTGGAAACGATGGTCTCGAGATCCTCAGAGCGTGCCAGCTCCAGCACTTCGTCCCACTTGCCGTCGATGTAGGGGCACACACAGTCGGACACGCAGGAGATCACGCGCTTTGCATCGACCTTCTGGCCCTTCTCACTGCCGCGCAGGTACAGGGTGTACAGGCCTTCCTGCTCGTTGATCCAGTCTGCCATCTGGGGGAAGTTGCCAATGGGCTGCACCAGCTTGACCTTGCCGTTGTAGCCAGCCTTCTCGTTTGCAATATCGTAGAAGTAGTCCACGAAAGCACGCAGGAAGTTGCCCTCGCCAAACTGCATGACCTTGACGGGTGCATCCTTCAGGATGTAGCCGTTATAGCCGGTGCCTTCCAGAACCTTGTAGTTCAAAGTTTCCATCTTGTTGATCTCCTTTATAAACTTGCTTTGCTCACCAGAAGGCCGCTTTGCCTGCCCTCTGTTCCTTACCCCTATTTTATGCTGTTGTATACAAATAAGTCAAGAGCTTTGTGCAATATTTTTAGCCCTAAGGTGACGATTTGGGGCATTTCCAGCGAAAAGCACAATTGTGTGCTAGAAAATTTGTCACTTTTTCAGTTGTATACATGCGCATTTTCCGTTATACTAAAGGTAAGACAAACCTGCCCGTGCAGGCGGGTGTCCCGTTGTACACAAGGTTTGACGGATTTTTAACAAAAACCATCAGAGAAAAGGAGTTATCGACCCATGAAAGCATTTATGGATAAGGACTTCATGCTCCAGTCTCCCACTGCTCAGCATCTGTACCACGACTACGCTGCGGATATGCCTATCTGCGACTACCACTGCCACATCCCTCCCCGTGAGATCTACGAGAACCGCCGCTTTGAGAACATCGCTCAGGTATGGCTGGGCGGCCGCAACCCGGACGGCAGCTACTTTGGCGACCACTACAAGTGGCGCGTGATGCGTTCCAACGGTGTGCCTGAGGAGTACATCACCGGTGATAAGCCCGACCGCGAGCGCTTCCAGAAGTTTGCAGAGGCTCTGCCCATGGCCATCGGCAACCCGATGTACCACTGGACCAACCTCGAGCTGCATGTGTTCTTTGGCTACGAGGGCGTGCTGAACGGCGACACCGCTGAGGAAGTGTGGAACCTGTGCAACGACAAGCTGCAGCACGATCCCAAGCTGACTGTCCGCGGCCTGATCGAGCAGTCCAACGTGGCCTTCATCGGCACCACCGATGACCCCATCGATGATCTGTACTGGCACAAGAAGATCAAGGAAGATCCCACCATCAAGTTCACCGTGGCTCCTTCCTTCCGCCCCGATAAGGCCATCAACATCAACAAGCCCGGTTTTGCCGAGTACATGGGCAAGCTGGCCGCTGTTGTGGGCAAGGAAAAGCTGGCCTGCATCGACTGCGTCACCGACGCTCTGACCAAGCGCATCGAGTTCTTTGCAGAGATGGGCTGCCGCGCTTCGGACCACGGTCTGGATTACATCCCCTACCGCGAGGCCACCAAGGAAGAGGTCAACGCTATCTACCAGAAGGTGATGGCCGGCGAGACCTGCACCACCGAAGAGGCTGAGAAGTACCAGACCTACATCCTGATCCATCTGGGCAAGCAGTATCACCGTCTGGGCATCGCCATGCAGATCCATTACAACTGCCTGCGCGGCGTGAACCGCAAGATGAACGCTCTGCTGGGACCCGACACCGGCTATGATATGATCAACACCGCTACCTGCGGCGGCGAGATCGCAAGCCTGCTGAGCGCCCTGAACGACACCGACGAGTGCCCCAAGACCATCATCTACAGTCTGAACCCCGCCGACGATGCACAGATCGGCACCATTCTGGGCTGCTTCCAGAATAGCGAGGTGCCTGGCAAGATCCAGCACGGCTCCGCATGGTGGTTCAATGACCACAAGATCGGCATGGAAGAGCAGATGACCCGTCTGGCAAGCCTGGGCCTGCTGGGCAACTTCGTTGGCATGCTGACCGACAGCCGCAGCTTCCTGAGCTACACCCGTCATGACTACTTCCGCCGCATCCTGTGCAACGTCATCGGCCAGTGGGTCGAGGATGGCGAGTATCCCAACGACGAGAAGGCTCTGGAGAAGATCGTCAAGGGCATCTGCTTCGACAACGCAAAGCGCTACTTCAACCTGTAAGAGAAGTGCCTGAACTGAATAAGGCATAACACAAAGCCCCCGGAACGGTGTGAAACGTTCCGGGGGCTTTTGCTGTAAGCAGATAATGTTTACTTTACAAGGCTGCGCAGCACGACACGTGCAGTGGAAACGTCGGAACCAAGCAGGGTGTCGTAGGCATTCAGGATGTCGCGGATGGCCTGCAGGTTGTCCTTGGTCAGAGTGTAGGTCTTGGTGGAGCCGTCCCTGCCGGTAAAGGTGGCGGTGACGCTCTTGGCGGCAAGCCACTCGTTCAGCCAGCTGGTGCTGTCGTCCATATCGAACAGCTCGTAATCAAACCAAGACTTGAGGTCGTTGTCGTAGCCGCCGATGAACTCTTCATCACAGGTGAAGTCGTAGTAGTTATCCTCGGTCTCTACCCGAACAGATTTCATGTCCAGCTTTTTATTGCCGAAGTAGGTCATGCCCAGACTGAGATACACGGTGGGATCATCGTTGGTAACGAACAGGTAGGGGTACAGACCGCAGGAGGCCTTTTCCATGCTGGCCTCCTCGTAGGGAGAGTCGATCTGCCAGCCTTCGGCCTCGCTGTCATAGGTGACGGTGAGCTGGGACAGGGCAGAGCGCAGCTGCGCTTCCGACACCGCATTGGTCACAGAAAGCTCTGCTGGGGCAGGCTCGTCCGGAAGGGCGGGGCTCAGGGCAAAGGCGGAGATGCCGCCCATCAGGATGGCGGCGGTGCACAGGCAGGCAGCACCGCGCTTGAACAGTCCGGTCAGTTTCATAGGAATCTCCTTTCGCTTCACAGAAACGCTTTTTCTCTGTCCAGAGCATACCAGATTTTACGGCCTCTGACAAGCAAAACGGCATGAATCGCCCTTCAGATGCATCAAAACGACCGTTCAGATGGTGCGCAGTGCGGATGAAAACGGCTTCTTACACCTGATGGTTTTCCAGCCAGTCGGTCATCTGCTGGGCGATGCCCTTGATGCTGCCTTCCTCAAAGGGGACTTTCAGCCCTGCGGTCTCCAGCAACTCGGTGTAGCTGGCCATGCCAGCACGGCGCACGAGGCGCAGATAGCGCTCCCACGCATCCTTGTGGTCGGTCAGGCTCAGTAGGAAGAACTGCAGTGCGGCCATGGTGGACAGGCAGTAGTCGATATAGTAGAAGGGGCACTCATAAATGTGCAGCTGACGCTGCCAGCCTGCACCGCGGCCATAGAAGGGCAGATTGTCAAAATCGATCCACGGGCGGTATTTCTTTTCCAGCTTGAGCCACTCGGCATTGCGTTCATCGGGGGTCAGATCCGGGTTCTGGTACATGATGTGCTGGAACTCGTCCACCTCACAGCCGTAGGCAAGGAACACAAAACTGTCCTCAGCGTGGAGCAGGGCGTATTTGTTGGTATCCCGGCCGAAGAGCAGATGATGCCACGGTGCGGTCAGAAACTCCATGGCCATGGAGTGGATCTCGGCGCTCTCCATGCCGGGGCATTCCAGATCGGCGGGCACTTCGGGATCACGCTCGGCCACATAGCCCTCAAAGGCGTGGCCGCACTCGTGGGTCAGCACGTCCACATCGCCGGAGGTGTTGTTCCAGTTGGCAAAAATGAAGGGGGCCTTGTAGCTGGGCAGGCTGGTCATGTAGCCGCCGGACATCTTGCCGGGGCGGCTCTCCACATCGAACAGCTCGTTGTCCTGCATAAAGTCGATGAACTCGGCGGTTTCCGGGCTAAGCTCATGGTACATGGTGCGGGCGGCATCCATGCGGGCTTTGTAGCCGGGAATGGGCTTGGGATTGCCGTCCTTGAACATGATGGGCAGATCGGTGAAGGTGGGGCGGGCGATGCCGGTGCGCTTTGCACGCAGGGCCATCACCTTCTGCAGCTGGGGCACCACATCGTTTGCCACCTGATCGCGGAATTTCCGGATCTCCTCCGGGCCGTAGCCGATGCGGTTCATGCGCACATAGGAAAGCTCACTGTAGTCGTGATAGCCCATCACCCGGGCCTGTGCATTCAGGTTCTTCACGATCTCGCCGTACAGCTCGTCCAGCTCGGCACGGTGGGCATCAAAATAACCGGCCTCGGCCTCGTAGGCGGCGCGGCGCACGGCGGGGTCCAGATCCTCCTTGTAAGGGCCCAGCTGCGGGATGGTGAGCTGTTTGCCGTCCAGCTCCACCAGTGCGCCGCCGTAGATCTGCTGATAACGGCTCACCAGAGCATTGAACTGCTGCTGCAGCTCCACGGTGCGGTCATCCATGCCCAGAACGGCATTCTTCATACCGGCCACACAGGTGGTGCCGAACTTCGCGGTCAGGGCATCCACATGCGGGTTCGCAAGGAAAGCGCGGCTGATCTCCACGCTGGCGTTGGTCACGGCGGGGCCGTTGGCATCAAAGAAGTCCTGCTCGGCCTTCCAGTAAGCGTCGCGGGTGTCGCAGGTGTAGTGGATGTTGGCAAGATTTGCGGCGGTGTTGTACTCCGCAAAGGCTTCGCTCTGCTCGTAGTAGAGCCGGACAAGGGCATCGCCGTCCGGTGCGGCAGCGGCCTTTGCGGCCAGCTCTCTGCACCGGGCCAGCAGGGCATCGATGTCCGGGCGGGTATAGGTCATTTCATTGAATTTCATCGGGAAACATTCCTTTCCGGGAGAAAACTCCATATTTAAGGTTAAACTCATCTTACCACGTTATGCGGCAAATGAAAAGAGGATACAGGCCAAAACCCGGCAGATGCTATGCACAACTGCTAAAATTTGACGAGGTGGTTTGGCAAAGTTGTCTGTGCAGGCGGTTGCATGGCTGCGGCAAAAGGACTATAATAAAACCATCAACAGAGTAAGACCATGTGCGTTAAGTGCCGCATCAACGGGGAGTTGTGCTGTGGACGAAGGTGTACCCGCGGTGCATGGTCTGCATCCCGCTGCTGCATGGACTTGGGTGCAGGCGAGACGGCTTGCGTCCCGCCCGGAAGTGAAAGTTGTTGGATTCACGCCCTCCTTTGTGCGGTTTGTCACAGGGAGGGCGTTTTTGTTTGTGCAGACCGCCCGCCCGGTATTCCTTTTGCAAGGAGGACAGTTGATATGAACAACTCGAAAAATTCCGTCCGCACGCTCACCATGCTGGCCTTGCTGGTGGCAATGAGCATCGTGTTCAGCCGGGTGCTGAGCATCTCCACCGGCTTTGTGCGGTTCAATCTGGGCAGCCTGCCGGTGCTGCTGGCAGCGCTGCTGTTCGGCCCCGGTGCCGGCTTTGCCGTGGGCGCTGTGGCCGATATGATCGGCGGCGTGCTGGCAGGCTACGCCATCAACCCGCTTATCACGCTGGGCGCGGGTGCCATTGGTCTGGTGGCGGGGCTTGCATGGCAGAAGCTGCCCGGGCTGCGCACCGGCCTGCGGCTGCAGATCAGCGTGCTGCTGGGACACTTTGTGGGTTCCATGGTCATCACCTCGCTGGCACTGCGCATCTTCTACGGCTACCCGTGGGCAACGCTGGCAGTGCGCATCCCCAATGCACTGATCCTGGCTGCGGTGAACACTGTGCTGCTGCGCATCCTGCTGGAGAACCGTACCCTGATGAAGATGGTGAAAAAGTAAAAAGAGGCATTACAATGAATTACGAACAGGCAATGGAATACATCCATGCGGTCCAGTGGGCCGGCCACAAGCCCGGCCTGACGCGCACCCGCACCCTGCTGGCCGCACTGGGCGACCCGCACAAACAGCTCAGATTCGTGCATGTTGCAGGCACCAACGGCAAGGGCAGCACCGCCGCCATGATGGCGTCCTGCCTGCAGGCCGCGGGCTATCGGGTGGGCCTGTACACCTCGCCCTTCATCAACCGCTTCAACGAGCGCATCCAGATCAACGGCGTGCAGATCCCGGACGAAGAGCTGGTGAAACTGGTGGAGCAGATAAAGCCCGCCGCCGACACCATGGAAGATGTGCCCACCGAGTTTGAGATCATCACGGCGCTGGGAATGCTCTATTTTGCCCAGCAGAAATGTGAGATCGTGGTGCTGGAGGTGGGCCTTGGCGGCACGCTGGATTCCACCAACGTCATTGATGCCCCGGAGTGCGCAGTCATCACGGCACTGGGTATGGATCATGTGAAGGAGCTTGGTCCTACCCTTGCGGACATTGCCGCCGCCAAGGCGGGGATCATCAAGGAAGGCTGCCCGGTGGTGAGCTACGGCGGCGTGCCGGAGGCAGATATTGTTATCCGCCGCGTGGCAGCGGATAAGCATGCTGAGCTGACTGAGGTAGATTTCAGCAGGCTGAAATATGAGGGCGGCAGCCTTGACGCGGTGGAGTTCGACTTTGACGGCCTGACGGATGTGCACCTGCCCCTGATCGGCAGCTACCAGCCGCGAAATGCGGCGCTGGCTATCACGGCTCTACGGGTGATGCGCACCCATGGCTGGAACATCCCGGAAAATGCCATCCGTACCGGTCTTGAAACGGTCAGCTGGCCGGGCCGCTTTGAACTGCTGCGGCACGCGCCCGCGTTCCTGCTGGACGGCAGCCACAACGCCCACGGAATGCGTGCCACGGTGCAGAGCCTGAGAGACCGCTTCCCTGGGCAGAAGTTCGTTTTTCTGGTCAGCATCATGGCAGACAAGGATGTGGACCAGATGCTCAGCCTGCTGGCACCGCTGGCGGTGCGGTTCGTCACGGTGGCGGCGCATACGCCGCGCGCCATGCCTGCCGAAACGCTGGCAGAACACATCCGGGCCTATGGCTGCAGGGCGGAAGCGGAAGCTTCCATTGAAGCGGGCGTGGCCCGGGCGGTGGAGCTGGGCGGCGAAGGCCCGGTGTGCGCACTGGGCACGCTGTATTTCTCTGGCGATGTGCGGAAGGCGTTTGCGGAACTTGTGAAGGGCTGAAGATTTAAAATGGCTCCGCGTGCGCTGCGCCATCATCAGCGGAAAAATTATTTTTAATATTTGCAAATCAGGAAGATCTGCTGATCTTCCTGATTTGCTTTTTTCACGGTAAGGACCGTAACGGCTGACGGCATCTTGCTGCTGTCAGCCTGCGGCTGTCGCGCAGCGGATAAAGCGAAAGCTTGCCCGCACGGCTTGTCGCGTAAGCGACTTCAAATCGGCGGAACACAAAAAATCCTTTAGCGAAGCGACTTGGATTTTTTGTATGGAGCCCAACAGCTTTGGGGTCTGAAAGGGGCGAGCAGCCCCTTTCTCGTTGCGGGGAGGGTGGAGTCCAGAGGTAGGGAGGGGGGACTCGAAACACCCCTCCCTGCCTCTGGCCCAGCGGAGCGTCCCCGGCGGCGATGATTTTTATAAAAGCTATGAAGCCTGTCCCACGCGACCGCTCTCTGCACGAGAAGCAACTTTTTCTGTGAAAAAGCAAACAAGCCAGCTCCGCAGGGCTGGCTTGTTTGCAATAAAAAAATATTTTTCCGCTGAAAATGCCCAGAGTGAAACGGAGGGCATTTAAATGGTTAGGCCTGCGATAGCACAGACAAAAAGAAAAAGCGGTGACTCGTGCAGGTTGAGTCATCGCTTTTCTTGCCCCTTGCGGGGCAGGCAGGGTAAATGATAAGAAGGTAAATGAAGAAAATAGCAATTTTAAGAACAAAGGTTTTGTGCTGAGCGAAGAACCGCTCGTAGAAGTTCATGTATCCAACGTAATGCCTTTGTTGGATACAACATACCACTTTTTTGGAAGAATTACAAGCCCTTTTTTCGATTTTTCACCAATAAACGTGCAAAAAATCGCATTTTTGGAGAAACGCACAAATTCAACGAAAAGTTCCCGGCAAACTGACGAACAAGCATAAAAATGAGCCGATGCGGCCCGGAACGGCGGCAAAAAAGACGCAGAATGCGACAGTTCTTTACAAGAACCGGTCCGTGTGCTAAGATGAATACATTCAATGGGAAGTCTGCCCTGCGAAGGGCGGGCGTATGTGTCCGGGCAGGATGGCCCGGAACGGGGAAAGGAGCATATCAATGGAAAGTCAGGCGGTGAGCGGAACAAAAAAGCCGCTCTTCGGAGGGCGGAAGCCGCTGTTCACACAAAAGGAACTGCTGCTGCTGACCGGCCCGCTGCTGGTGGAGCAGCTGCTGGAAGTGACCGTGGGTATGGCCGATACCATGATGGTGTCCCGTTGCGGCGAAGCGGCCATTTCCGGTGTCAGCCTTGTGGATATGATCAACAACCTCATCATCGTGCTGTTTGCGGCGCTGGCCACTGGCGGCGCAGTGGTGGTAAGCCAGTTTTTGGGTGCGCGGGATCAGAAGGATGCCGATGCAAGCTCTGGCCAGCTGCTTTTGCTCAGCGGCGTATTCGGTTTGCTGGTGGGGGCATTCTGTTTTGTTTTTGCAAGGCCGATGATCCGGCTGTTCTACGGTGCCATCGATGCCGATGTGCTGGATGCCAGCGTGCTGTACCTGCGTATCATCGCCATCAGTTATCCGTTTCTGGCACTGTATAACGGCGGTGCGGCACTGTTCCGCAGCATGGGCAACTCCAAGATCTCCATGCAGATCAGCTTTTTGATGAACGTGATCAACATTGTGGGCAACGCAGTGTGCATCTTCGGATTTAAAATGGGTGTAGACGGCGTTGCATGGCCCAGCGTGCTGTCTCGTGTGGTGGCAGCGGCCCTTATCCTGCGCAAGTGCTACCAGAAGGGCAATGCCATCACGGTGCCCAAGACCACCCGGCTGGATGCAAAGATGACAAAGCGCATTCTGGGCATCGGCATCCCGTCCGCCTTTGAGAACAGCCTGTTCGAGGCTGGACGCATTCTGGTGGTGAGCATGATCTCCACCTTCGGCACAGTGCAGATCGCAGCAAACGCCGTGGCAAACAATCTGGACGGCATGGGCGTGATCCCCGGCAAGGCACTGAGCCTTGCTATGATCACGGTGGTGGGCCGCTGCATCGGTGCGCGGGACGACGAGCAGGCTGTTTATTATACCCGCAAGCTGACGGCGTGGTCTTACATTGCAATGAGTCTTTCCAACGGTGCCATCCTGCTGTTTTTGCACAAGCTCATCGGCATCTACGCGCTGTCCGGTGAGACGATGGTGCTTTCTGAGCTGCTGGTACGTATCCATGCAGGCTTTGCCATCCTGCTGTGGACCCTGTCCTTCGTGCTGCCCAACGCCCTGCGTGCAGCCAACGATGTGAAGTTCACCATGATCGTGTCCATCCTGAGCATGGCGGTGTGGCGGCTGGGCTTCAGCTACCTGCTGTGCGTGCGCATGGGCTGGGGCGCTGTGGGCGTGTGGATCGCAATGATCATTGACTGGGTTTGCCGCGTGACATGCTTTGTGCTCCGCTTCCGCAGCGGTGTATGGAAAACCAAATATCAGGCATAACATAAAGAGGAGTATACCTATGAAACTGATCAGCTGGAACGTCAACGGCCTGCGCGCCTGTCTGACCCATGGCTTTGCCGAGAGCTTTGCGGCTCTGGATGCCGATATCTTTTCGGTGCAGGAGACCAAGATGCAGCCCGGTCAGGCGGATTTTGCGCCGGATGGCTACACCGAGTATACCTATTCTGCCGAGAAGAAGGGCTACTCCGGCACGGCCTGCTGGTGCCGTGAGCAGCCGCTGTCCGTGACCACCGGCATCGGCATTGAGCAGCACGACCACGAGGGCCGTGTGCTCACGCTGGAATACCCGGGGTTCTGGCTGGTGAACTGCTATACCCCCAACAGTCAGGACGGGCTGAAGCGTCTGGACTACCGCATGGAGTGGGAGGATGCCTTCCGTGCCTACCTGCTGGCGCTGGACGCAAAAAAGCCGGTGATCCTGTGCGGCGATCTGAATGTTGCCCATAGGGAGATCGACATCAAGAACGACAAGACCAACCACATGAGCGCAGGCTTTACCGATCAGGAGCGCGGCAAAATGACCGAACTGCTGGACGCAGGCTTTGCCGACAGCTTCCGCGTGCTGCACCCGGACGAGGTGAAGTACAGCTGGTGGAGCTACCGCTTCCACGCCCGCGAGAAGAATGCGGGCTGGCGCATCGATTACTTCATCGTGTCCCGCCGCATTGCCGATAAGATCCGCGCGGCGGAGATCCACAACGAGATCTTCGGCTCAGACCACTGCCCGGTGGAGCTGGACATTGACCTGTAACCTGTAAAAAATGCCTGCTCTCCCGGAAAGAGCAGAAAAAAGGAGACTCTATGCTCAAAAGCTATCTGCTGGTATTTTTTGTTTCCATGGTGCCGCTCATTGAACTGCGCGGAGCCATCCCCATCGGGCTTGGCATGGGCCTGCCCATCCTGCCCACCTATCTGGTGTGCGTGGTGGGCAACATGATCCCGGTGCCGTTCATCTATCTGTTTGCACGCAAATTCCTGATCTGGGGCTACCACAAGCCCCTTATCGGGCCAATCTGCAAGTTCTGCATCGTCAAGGGCGAGAAAGGCGGCCGCGCACTGGAAGCCAAGGCGGGCCGCGGCCTTGTGGTGGCGCTGCTGCTGTTCGTGGGTATCCCGCTGCCGGGCACCGGCGCGTGGACCGGGACGCTGGCGGGCTCGATCCTGGATATGAAGTTCAAGGACGTGGTCAAGGCCTGCATGGGCGGCGTGCTGCTGGCGGGCATCATCATGGGTCTGGCCAGCACGGGCCTGCTGGGTGCGCTGAGCACCCTGTTCTCGGTGGGCTGAGAAAAAAGACTGTGTTCTGGCAAAGAACAACAATTGACAATGGCATTTTGCCGCCGAGTATGCTAAAATAAAAAGTGTTTTGGAACCGGCGGCGCAAAGCTGCCGGACGGAAAGGAACGATAAGATCATGGATCAGGTACTGAATCAGAAAATCGACGCATATATTGCGCAAAACAAGGAACAGCTGCTGAAGGATATTGCCGCTCTGGTGGCAGTCAACAGCGTAGAGGGCACCCCGGAAGAGGGTGCACCCTTCGGCACAGGCCCCCGTGCAGCGCTGGACAAGACGCTGGAGCTGGCTGCGGGCATGGGCTTTGCCACCCGCAACTGCGAAAACTACATCGGCTATGCAGAGCTGGCCGGCAAGGACCCTGAAAAGTATCTGGCGACCATCTGCCATGTGGACGTGGTGCCCGTGGGCAACGGCTGGACGGCCGACCCCTTCACCATGCGCATTCAGGACGGCTGGCTGCTGGGCCGCGGCGTTGCCGACGACAAAGGCCCCATGGTGGCTACCCTGTATGCCCTGAAGTTCCTCAAGGAGCAGGGCTATGAGCTGCGCTACCCCATCCGCGCACTGGCAGGCACCAACGAGGAGACCCACATGCAGGATGTGGACTACTACCTCAAGAACTACCCGGCTCCCGCTTTCTGCTTTACCCCGGATGCCGAGTTCCCGGTGTGCAACGGCGAGAAGGGCCTGTTCGGTGCCAAGATCGTCAGCCCGGTGTGCAACGGCGTCATCGTGGAGATCGAGGGCGGCGTGGCAAACAACGCCGTGCCCGACCGTGCAAGCGCGCTGGTCAGGACCGACATCTCTAAGCTGAAGAATGCCCCCAACATCACGCTGGAGCCGGAAGGCGACGGCGTGCGCATCCGCGGCTGGGGCAAGTCCGGCCACGCAGCCATGCCGCAGGGCACCGTGAACGCCATTGGTCTGGTGGTGAACTACCTGCTGGACAATGGCCTGTGCAATGAGACCGAGCGCGCCTATCTGGAGGCCGTGCGCAAGCTGCACGCTTCTACTGCCGGTGAGGGTCTGGGCATCAACTGCGCCGACGGCCCCTTTGGCCCGCTGACTGTGATCGGCGGCCGCATCTACATGGAAGATGGCCGCATTTTCCAGACCATGGACAGCCGCTTCCCCACCTGCACCAACGGCAAAAAGATGACCGAGCAGATCCGTGCCGCACTGGGCGATGGCGCTGAGCTGCGCGATGTGACCGCTGCCGAGCCCTTCTATATTGAAGCAGACAGCCCTGCCATTCTGGCCTGCATCAACACCTACAACGAAGTGACCGGCGAGAACGCTAAGCCCTTCACCATGGGCGGCGGCACCTATGCCCGCCACTTCCCCTATGCGGTCAGCTTTGGCCCCGAGCATGTGGACCTGCCGCTGCCGGAATTTGGCGGCCCGATGCACGGTGCAAACGAAGCGGCACCCATCGACAAGCTGCTGGAAGCCGTGAAGATCTATATCATCGCGCTGCTGCGCCTTGAGGAGATCGACTTCTGATGCAGCCGATGAATGTGCTCGTCATCGACGGGCAGGGCGGGGGCCTTGGCAAACAGTTGGTGGCAGCTCTGAGCACGCAGTGTCCGGAGGCCCGGCTCACTGCGGTGGGCACCAACAGTCTGGCGGCAAACGCCATGCGCAAGGCCGGTGCCCCGCGTGCCGCCACCGGCGAGAACGCCGTGGTGGTGAACTGCCGCAGCGCGGATATCATCGTGGGGCCCATCGGCATCGTCGTTGCGGATGCACTGCTGGGCGAGATCACGCCCGCCATGGCCACAGCCGTGTGCCAGAGCCATGCGACGCGGGTGCTCATCCCGGTGAACCACTGCGAAAACTATATCGTGGGTGTGCCGGAGCAGCCCATCAGCGATCTGGTGGCCGCTGCGGTGCAGAAGGTGAAAGCTCTCTGCGCCGGGGAACGCTGCGGAAAAAGGGTTTATTGAAAATGCCCTCCGCTTGCGCTCTGGGCATCTTCAGCGGAAAAATATCTTATAATAGAGCAACAGCGGACAGCCTGCGGGCTGTCCGCTGTTGCATTTTCACGGAAAGGGTCCAAGAGGAAAACTTGATCTGTCTGTGCTTGTTTCCTGCGGAAACAGCCGTACAGCCGGGAAACAGGCCACTTCTTCATTGTGCCCGCTCCAGTGAAAAGGCAAGTCGGAAAATCCCGCAGGATTTTCCGACTTGCTTCTAAAAAATATAAATTCCTTGAATAATGCCCAGAGCGCAAGCGGAGGGCATTCTGAATCGTTACGACTTCTGTCGTGCGGCGATCTGCGCTGCCGTGGGCGGGGTGTCGCCCTGCGCAGCGTTTTCCAGTGCGCCGAGACGGCGGTCCAGATCGGTCAGGCGCTGGGCTACGATATCCGGCAGATCCTGCTGATCCAGATCGTCCGCCGGGTTCACGGCCTTGTTGTTGATGCGCACCACCTCGGCGGGCACGCCCACAGCGGTGCAGTTGGCGGGCAGATTGCGCAGCACCACGCTGCCTGCGCCGATGCGGGAGTTGTCCCCGATATACACCGGGCCAAGGACCTTGGTGCCTGCACCGATCAGCACGTTGTTGCCCAGAGTGGGGTGGCGCTTGCCGGTGTCCTTGCCGGTGCCGCCCAGAGTGACACCGTGGTAGATGGTGCAGTTGTCCCCGATCTCGCAGGTCTCGCCGAACACGATGCCCATGCCGTGGTCGATAAACAGGCATCTGCCGATGGTGGCACCGGGGTGGATCTCGATGCCGGTGCGGCGGCGGCCATGCTGGCTGACCCACCGGGCCAGAAAGAACCGCTTGTGCTGGTATAGCCAGTGCGCAATGCGGTGGTATACCAGAATGTGAAAGCCCGGATACAGCAAAATGACCTCCAGCACGTTGCGTGCAGCGGGGTCCTTGCGCTGGATGTTCCGCGCGTCCTCCAACAAACCCATGGGAAAACCCTCTCTTTCCTGATTCCGATGAAGCTGCTCTGAATAAAAATCACGCCTCTGCCATGAAAACAGCCTCTGACTCTTTTGACCATACTATAATAGCACACCCGGACGGGAATGTACAGCAATATGCTAGGAATTGATGTGACTAACCCTGAATCTGGCGGGGAAAAACTGCTTTTGGGTAGAGTAGCTAAAATTCCGGGAGGGAAGCGGCAAACCTTTTTGCAACAAAATATATGCGGAAGCATTGACACATTTCGCGCTTCTATGCTAAAATATTATGAAAAGATTCCAGACTTATAAAAGGAGACAGCACCATGCAGAAAAGCGCGATGTGCACCAAACTGAACAAGCAGTTCGCATCCGGTTTTGCCGTGGGTTCGTTGTTTCCTTTTTTTGTGGAATGAGCTTTTCCCTTTGCGGGGAAAAGTTTTTTTTTGCCCGTAAGCCGGAAAGCCGAACCAGACAAACGCAAATCAGGAGGGAACTGCGATGCTGCTTGTAAATGCTGTGAACACCGAAGGAAGACCGCTTGAGATTTTTGTAAAGGACGGCAGGATCGCTGCTGTAGGTCAGGAGCTGGAGGCACTGGCCGGGGAGAACGAAACGGTCATTGATGCCGGCGGGCTGACCGTGCTGCCCGCCTTTGTGGACCTGCACTGCCACTGGCGCACCCCGGGCTTTGAGTACAAGGAGGACATCGAGACCGGCAGCCGCGCCGCAGCCGCCGGCGGTTACACCTTCGTGAACCTGATGCCCAACACAAAGCCGGTGTGCTCTTCTGCGGCACAGGCGTTCATGGTGGAGCAGAAGGCTGCCGAAGTAGGCCTGTGCGATGTAAACCAGACCGTCTCCATCACCGAGAACTTTGACGGTGTGAGCATCGACCACCTCAAGACCCTGCCTGCCGGTGTGAAGTTCATCACCGAGGACGGCCACGGCGTGCAGGACAATGCCACCATGGCAAAGGCTTTCGCCATCTGCACCCAGAAGGATATCACCGTGATGAGCCACGCTGAGGATATGGAGATCAGCCCGTGGGACTACCGTCTGGCGGAGGACATCGAGACGGTGCGCAACTGCTGGCTGAGCGAATACTACCAGACCAGGCTGCACATGTGCCACGTGTCCACCCGCGGTGCGCTGGATGCCATCCAGATGGCAAAGCTGCGGGGGGCACCCGTCACCTGCGAGGTGACCCCGCACCACCTGTGGTTCACCAATGATACCTGCGATTACCGTGTGAACCCGCCCATCCGCACCGCCGACGATGTGCAGGCGCTGGTGGACGGCATCCGCACTGGCATCGTGGATGCCATTGCAACCGACCACGCGCCCCACTCCGAAGAGGACAAGCTCAAGGGCATGGCCGGTATGGTGGGCAGCGAGACCGCTTTCGGTGTCTGCTACACCAAGCTCTGCAAGCAGGAAGGCCTGCCGCTGGAAGTGCTGGTGCACCTGATGAGCACCCGCCCGGCAGAAATTCTGGGCCTTGCCAAGGGCCAGCTGGAGCCGGGCTACGATGCCGACATGGTGCTGGTGGATCTGGATACCCCCTACACCGTGGACAAGGACAAGCTGCACTCCAAATCTCACAACACTCCGTTCGATGGTGCCCAGCTGTTTGGTAAGGTCTGCGCCACCATCAAGGGCGGCAAGCTGACCTATCAGGCAGAGAATTGAAAAAACAATATTATATAAGATAAGAATCAATAAGAGAGCAAACAGGAGGAACCCACAATGACCAACATGGATAAGCTTTACGAAGCAGTGGAAGCCCGCGGCCCGGTGTGCGTAGGTCTGGATACCGATTTCAGCTACCTGCCCGAGGACTTCGTGGACAGCACCCTGACGAAGGGCGAGAACATCGTGCGCTTCAACAAGAAGCTCATCGATGCCACCAAGGCCGTGGCAGGCTGCTACAAGGTGCAGATCGCTTACTACGAGTCTCTGGGTCTTGAGGGCATGAAGGCCTACGCCGACACCCTGAAGGCTGTGCGTGAGGCCGGTGTGCCGGTGATCGCCGACATCAAGCGCGGCGACATTGCCAAGACCGCCGAGATGTACGCCATGGGTCACTTTACCGGCGATTTCGAGAGTGATTTCGTCACGCTGGCACCCTATATGGGTCTGGACTCCATCAGCCCCTACCTGCCCTACGCCGAAAAGCAGGGCAAGGGCATGTTTGTGCTCTGCCGCACCTCCAACGGCGGTGCCAAGGACTTTGAGTATGAGAAGCTGGCCGACGGCCGCCACGTCTACGATCTGGTGGGCGACAAGCTGAACGCTCTGGGCAAGGACTACATGGGCGAGCACGGCTACTCCTCCATCGGTCTGGTCATCGGCGGCACCCACATCGAGGAGGCCACCGAGATCCGTGCAAAGTATCAGGACAGCTTCTTCCTGATCCCCGGCTACGGCGCACAAGGCGGCAAGGCCGAGGACATTGCCCAGTACCTTACCAAGGGCAACGGCGGCGTGGTCAACTCCAGCCGCGGCATCCTGCTGGCCTATAAGAAGCAGCCGGGCACTGCCTTTGACGAAGCCGCTTACAACGAATGTGTGAATATGAAGGAGGCCATTGCTCATGCGTGCAGCCTGCTGTGAAGCCACTGTTCTGCGCAATGAGGTCATTGCCCCGGACATCCGCCTGCTGACGGTGGTCTGGCCGGACCGCGATCACGCACCCCACGCAGGCCAGTTCTTTACCCTGCGTGCATGGGGCGCAGACGAAGCCCCCTTCCTGTCCCGGCCCATCAGCGTGCACCGCTGGAACCCGGACAGCAGCACCATCGAGTTTCTGTATCAGGTGGTGGGCGAGGGCACTGAAAAGATCGCGCAGCTCAAAATGAAGGATACCTTCCAGCTCACCGGCCCTATGGGCAACGGCTTTGATGTGCCGGACATCCTGAGCAAGTACAAAAAGATCGCTGTGGTGGGCGGCGGCATCGGCACCGCGCCCATGTTCCAGCTCACCCGTGAACTGGCAGCGGCAGGTGTGAAGCCGGATGTGTTCTTCGGCTTCCGGGATGCCCCCTACTGCATGGAGGAGTACCGCGAGATCGCAGACCTTGTCAAGGTGTCTACCGACACCGGCGCGGTGGGCTTCCACGGCTTTGTCACCCAGCTGTACGACCCCGCCGACTACGACGTGGTGCTGGTGTGCGGCCCCACGGTCATGATGAAGAACGCCGCCCGCCTGTGTGCCGAAAAGGGCACCCCCTGCTTTGTGAGCATGGAAAAGAAGATGGCCTGCGGCATCGGTGCCTGCCTTGGCTGCACCTGCGAGACTAAGGGCGGCGAGGGCAAGAGCGTGTGCAAGAACGGCCCGGTATTTGATGCAACGGAGGTGTTCTTCTGATGGCTGACCTGAAAACCAACCTGCTGGGCTTTGTGATGAACAGCCCGGTCATCGGCGCATCCGGCACTGTGGGCTACGGTGTGGAGTACGAAGAGCTGGCAGACTTTGCCAAGATCGGCGGCATCTCCGGCAAGGGCCTGACCCTGCACGGCCAGTACGGCAACAAGGGCGAGCGCCTGTGGGAGACCCCCTCCGGCCTCATCAACAGCATCGGCCTGCAGAACCCCGGCGTACAGCACTTCATTGACGTGGAGCTGCCCGAGATGCTGGAACTGAAGCAGAAGTACGGCACGGTGGCCATTGCCAACCTTGGCGGCCACAGCGAGGAAGAGTATGTGGAAGGTGCCGCGATGCTGAGCGACAGCGCAGTGGACATCGTGGAGCTGAACATCTCCTGCCCAAACGTCAAGGTGGGCGGCATGGCCTACGGCGTGAAAGCCGAAGCTGCCGGTGAGGTGGTGCGCATGGTGCGCGCTGCCTGCAAAAAGCCCCTGATGGTCAAGCTGAGCCCGCAGGCCGAGAACATCCCTGAGATGTGCAAGGCCGTGGAAGCCGCCGGTGCGGATGCCATCAGCCTGACCAACACCTTCCAGGCCTGCGCCATCGATCTGGAAAAGCGCCGCCCGGTGTTCAACAACATCTTCGCGGGCCTGTCCGGCCCGGCGGTGCGGCCCATTGCCCTGCGCATGGTGTGGCAGGCTGTGGGCGCTGTGAACATCCCAGTGGTGGGTCTGGGCGGCATCGCCACGGGCCGTGACGCACTGGAGTTCATCATGGCCGGTGCTGCGGCGGTGCAGGTGGGTGCCGCAAACTTTGCCAACCCCCGCGCCATGGAGACCATTGCCGACGAGATGGCCGCATGGATGGACAAGAACGGCGTGAAAACGCTGGACGAGATCCGCGGATGTGCCCGGAATGCTGAATAATCCGATTGATATACCAGTAAAATGCTGATTTATACGCATAAAAACAAAGTCACTGCATAAATTTGCAAATCACGCAAAAGCGTGGTACAATACCGTTTAAAAGACATTTTTATAAAAGAGAGGGAGAAGTACAATGAGTGAAGCACTTGAGATCCTGAAGAGCTGTGACGCGTTCCTGGAAGGCCACTTCCTGCTGTCCTCCGGCCGCCATTCCAGCGCATACTGCCAGATGGCTTATCTGCAGCAGTACCCCGACCGCTGCGCCGAGGTGATGAAGACCGTGGCAGATAAGGTCAAGGAAATGGACGTGGATGTGATCGTGGGACCTGCCATGGGCGGCATCGTGTACGCCTATGAGCTGGCCCGCCAGACCGGCAAGCGCGCCATCTTTACCGAGCGCGTGGACAATGTGATGACCCTGAAGCGCTTCGCCATCCACCCGGGTGAGAAGTGCCTCATCGCTGAGGACGTGGTCACCACCGGCATCTCCTCTCTGGAGACCAAGCGCGTGATTGAAGAGAACGGCGGCATATGCGTGGGCATCACCTGCGTGGTGGACCGCACCAAGCCCGAGGCTCCGTCTCCCATTCCCATCGTGGCAAGCGCCCTCAAGCTGGACCTGCCCAACTACGCACCGGAAGAGTGCCCCATCTGCAAGGAAGGCAAGCTGCCGCTGGTGCATCTGGGCAGCCGCAAGATGAAGCAGGAAGCAAAGCAGACCCTGTAATGTGTTGAAACGAGGAAAACTATGAACGCATATCTTCTTTTGGCAAATGGCATGGTCTTTGCCGGCCAGTCGGTGGGTGCCGAGGGTGTCACCGTGGGCGAGGTGGTCTTTGCCACCGGCATGGTGGGCTTTCAGGAGACCCTGACCGACCCCAGCTACTATGGCCAGATCATCACCCAGACCTACCCCCTTATCGGCAACTACGGCATGAATAAGGACGACATGGAGTCCGACCGCATCTGGGCAAAGGGCTACATCGTGCGCGAGGCCTGCACCACCCCCTCCAACTGGCGCTGCGAGGAAACGCTGGACAGCTTTTTGAAAAAGAACAACACCATCGGCATTGAGGGCATCGACACCCGCCACCTGACCCGCATCATCCGCGAGAGCGGTGTGATGAACGGTGCCATCCTGACCACCTTCGACCCCGCCGACCCGGCCAACAAGGCCGAGACCGAGGCTCTGCTGGCTCAGATCCGCGCCTACGCCGTCACCGATGCGGTGAAGAATGTTACCTGTGAAAAGCCCGAGGTGTTCAACCCGCAGGGCGAGACCCATATCGTGCTGATGCACTACGGCTGCAAGCGCAACATCGTGCGCTGCCTTGTCAAGCGCGGCTGTAAGGTGACGGTCATGCCCGCCTTTGCAACGGCAGAGGAAATCAAGGCCCTTGCTCCGGACGGCATCATGCTGTCCAATGGTCCCGGCGACCCGGCGGAACCCGTGGAGGTTATCGAGAACCTCAAGCACATCTTTGAGCTGAACATCCCCACTTTCGGCATCTGTCTGGGCCACCAGCTGTCCGCACTGGCAGCCGGTGCCAAGACCATGAAGCTCAAATACGGCCACCGTGGTGCCAACCAGCCCGTGACCGACTTTGAGTCTGGCCGCACCTTCATCACCAGCCAGAACCACGGCTACGCTGTGGTGGGCGACGAGCTGCCCGCCGAGATGGGCGAGGTGGCACAGGTGAACGCCAACGACGGCACCTGTGAGGGCATCAAGTACAAGAAGTGGAACTGCTTTACCGTGCAGTTCCACCCGGAAGCAAACGGCGGCCCCAAGGATACCGAGTTTCTGTTCGACCGCTTCCTGAACAACGTCAAAGCAGCAAAAAAGGAGGCACGCTGAAATGCCGAAGGACCCTAGAATCAAGAAGGTGCTGGTCATTGGCTCCGGCCCCATCATCATTGGTCAGGCTGCGGAGTTCGACTACTCCGGCACGCAGGCCTGCCGCGCCCTGAAGGCAGAGGGCATCGAGACCGTTCTGCTGAACTCCAACCCCGCAACCATCATGACCGACCCGGATGTGGCCGACCATGTTTACATCGAGCCCATGACGCTGGAAGTCGTGGAGCGCATTCTGGACATCGAAAAGCCGGACTCCGTGCTGCCGAACCTCGGCGGTCAGATGGGCCTGAATCTGTCCATGGAGCTGGCCCGCTCCGGCTATCTGGACCGCACCGGCATCCGTCTGCTGGCCTGCAAGCCCGAGACCATCGACCGTGCCGAGGACCGCGAGCTGTTCAAGGAGACGATGGAAAAGCTGCACCAGCCCATCATCCCCTCTGAGGTGGTGGAGACGCTGCAGGACGCTCTGGCCTGCGCCGACCGCATCGGCTACCCGGTCATCGTGCGCCCGGCCTTTACCATGGGCGGCACCGGCGGCGGCATCTGCGAGACCCGCGAAAAGCTCATCGAGATCGGCACCAACGGCCTGCGCCTTTCCCCCATCCATCAGATTCTTGTGGAAAAGTGCATCGCCGGCTGGAAAGAGATCGAGTATGAGGTCATGCGCGACCACAAGGGCAACGTGATCACCGTGTGTAACATGGAGAACCTGGACCCTGTGGGCATCCACACCGGCGACTCGGTGGTCGTGGCTCCCTCCCAGACCCTGACCGACCACGAATACCAGATGCTGCGCACCGCTGCTCTGGATATCATCACCGAGCTGGGCATCGAGGGCGGCTGCAACTGCCAGTTCGCCCTGAAACCGGACAGCTACGATTACGCGGTCATCGAGGTCAACCCCCGTGTGTCCCGCTCTTCCGCACTGGCTTCCAAGGCCACCGGTTATCCCATTGCCAAGGTGGCTACCAAGATCGCCATTGGCTACACGCTGGACGAGATCACCAACGACGTCACTGGCAAGACCTGCGCCTGCTTTGAGCCTGCGCTGGACTACATCGTGGTCAAGTACCCGAAGTGGCCCTTTGATAAGTTCGTCTACGCCGACAAGTCTCTGGGCACCCAGATGATGGCCACCGGCGAGGTGATGAGCATTGGCAATAGCTTTGAGGCTGCCATGATGAAGGCGGTCTCCTCCATTGAGCTGGGTATGGACACCCTGACCCACAAGCCCTTTGAAGAGCTGACCGATGACGAGATCGTGGCTCACATGCATGTTCAGGACGCGGAGCGCGTGTTCTGCGTGTACGAGGCCCTCAAGCGCGGCATCGACCACCAGACCATCTACCGCATCACCAAGATCGACTGGTGGTTCCTGGACAAGATGCAGCATCTGGCAGATCTGGAAAAGGGTCTTGCCAAGTGCAACGGCGTGCTGACCGAAGAGCAGTACAAGACTGCCAAGAAGTACGGCTTCCAGGATAAGACCATCAAGCGTCTGGCACAGGTAGACACCCTGCCTGTGGAGAACTACCGCGCCGGCTTCAAGATGGTGGATACCTGTGCTGCCGAGTTCTCGGCCAACACCCCCTATTTCTACTCCACCTACGACGGCGACAACGAAGCTGCTGAGTTCATTGCCGAGAAGGAAGCCGAAGCATCTGCCAAGGGCGAGCCCAAGAAAAAGAAGGTGCTGGTCTTTGGCTCCGGCCCCATCCGCATCGGTCAGGGCATCGAGTTCGACTACTGCTCGGTGCACTGTGTGTGGACCCTGAAGAAGCACGGCTGCGAAGCCATTCTGGTCAACAACAACCCCGAGACCGTCTCCACCGACTTTGATACCGGCGACCGTCTGTACTTTGACCCGCTGAACCCGGAGAGCGTGGACAACATCATTGCCACCGAGAAGCCGGATGCCTGCGTGGTGCAGTTCGGCGGCCAGACCGCCATCAAGCTGGCAAAGCACATGGACGAGATCGGCCTGCCCATTCTGGGCACCCCGGCAGATGCCATCGATGAAGCAGAGGATCGTGAGCGCTTCGATGAGCTGCTGGAGCGCTGCAGGATCCCCCGCGCACCGGGCCGCACTGTCTTTAATCTGGACGAGGCTCTGGCTGCCGCCGACGAGATCGGCCTGCCGGTGCTGATGCGTCCCTCCTACGTGCTGGGCGGTCAGAACATGATCGTGGCCTACACCAAGGCGGACGTGATCGAGTACATGGGCGTTATCACCGAGCATGTGGACATGGATCACCCTGTGCTGCTGGATAAGTATATTCTGGGCACCGAGTGCGAAGTGGATGCCATCTGCGATGGCGAAAACTTCCTGATCCCCGGCATTATGGAGCAGGTGGAGCGCACCGGTGTGCACTCCGGCGACTCCATCTGCGTCTACCCGGCACAGCACCTGACTCAGGCCGAGATCGACACCATGGTGGATTACACCGGCCGCTTTGCCCGCGAGCTGCATGTCACCGGTCTGGTGAACGTGCAGTACGCAGTTTCCAACGGCAAGGTGTACGTCATTGAGGTGAACCCCCGTTCCTCCCGTACCGTGCCGTATATCTCCAAGGTCACCGGCGTGCCCATGGTGGATCTGGCGGTGCGCTGTTGTCTGGGCGAAAAGCTGGCAGATATGGGCTACGGCACCGGCCTGCACCCCAACGCACCCTATGTGGCCGTCAAGGTGCCTGTGTTCAGCTTTGAAAAGCTGCACGGTGTGGATACCCAGTTCGGCCCCGAGATGAAGTCCACCGGCGAAGTGCTGGGCATTGCCCCCAACTACCACGATGCCCTGCTCAAGGGCCTCATCGGCGCGGGCTACACCTTCAAGACCCCCGGCCCTGCAAGCTGCTGCATCTTCACCGTGAAGGACAGCGACAAGCCGGAGTTCGTGGATATCGCATGGAAGCTCAAGAGCATGGGCTACAAGCTGTACGGTACCTCCGGCACCTGCGCATGGCTCAACAAGCACATGGTGCCCTGCAACGAGGTGCGCAATATGTCCGGCGAGTCGCCCAACATCGTGGACCTGCTGCAGAGCGGTCTGGTAGATTATGTGTTCTCTACCAGCGCTAAGGGCCGTGACCCCAAGCGCGACTCTGTCCGCCTGCGCCGCAAGGCTGTGGAGCTGAGCATCCCCTGCATCACCGCAGTGGATACCGCCAACGCTCTGGTGAACTGCCTGCGCAGTGATCACAGTCTGGAAAATATCCCGCTGGTGGATATTGCCACCCTGTATCACCGCAAATAATTACCTCACGAATTACCCGTAAAATGCTTTTTTGCAGCGCCCGCCAAAACAGCGGGCGCTGTATTTGTGAAGGACGGATAGAGATTACATAAGTTCGTGCGCAATAAATGACGTTTTGTGCGCAATCTGTCGCAAACAGAGTGTGAATTATGTTATACTCAACAACGCAAAATTTGCCAAAAGACGTTACTTTTGGACACTCCAGGAGGATATAGATACATGACCCGTTCCCAGATGATCGAGACTGTGGCACGCAAGACCGGCTTCACCGAAGCACAGGTCGAGACCACGATGGATGCAATGTTTGACCAGATCGCCGACTGCCTGCGCGCAGACGAGAAGGTGACCATCGCAGGCTTTGGCCGTTTTGAGATGCGTCCCCGCAAGCCCAAGGCCTACACCAACCCCAAGACCAAGGTTTCCAGCCGTCTGGAGTCCACCTCCATCCCCGGCTTCAAGGCCAGCGGCCGCTTCAAGCAGAAGCTGGAAGCAGGCAAGAAGAGCGTGGAAGAGACCGCCTGATCTTTGTGCATTGAGGACCGTACCCGTGACCCCGGGTGCGGTTCTTTTGTTTCTCTGCTGACAAGTGCGGCATTTCATGCTATACTGGGTTCAGAATATAAAACGACAAAGGAACGGAGAATCAGATGCTTTACAGTGAGTTGCAGTGCAGCGATGCCATCCACAAGGCCGTGGAGCGCATGGGCTTTGCCGAAATGACCGAAATTCAGGAAAAGACCATCCCCGTCATGATGGCGGGCTATGACGTGATCGCAAAAGCCCCCACCGGCACCGGCAAGACTTGTGCCTTCGGCATCCCGGTGGCGGAGCATATCCTCCCGGAAAACAAGTACCCGCAGGCCGTGATCATGGCCCCCACCCGGGAGCTGGCCCAGCAGATCGCGCAGGAGCTGGAAGAGCTGACCTATTTCATGCCCGAAGTGCAGGTGGCCTGCGTGTACGGCGGTGCCAACATGGAAAAGCAGGCAAAGCGCCTTGCCGAGGGCTGCCAGATCGTGGTGGCAACGCCGGGCCGTCTGATGGACCACTACAAGCACCATTCCATTGATATCTCCCATGTGACCCAGATCGTGCTGGACGAGGCCGACGAAATGCTGAACATGGGCTTCTATAAGGATGTGCGGCATATCATTGAAATGATGAAGGCCCGCAAGTCCCTCTCCATGTTCTCAGCCACCATCAGCCGCGAGGTAATGGACATCGGCTGGCTGTACCAGCACAACGCCGAGGAGATCACCGTCCAGCCCAAGGAAGAAAGCCAGCCCAAGATCACCCAGTATATGCTGGAGACCTCCGGCCGCAACAAGCTTTCCGACCTTGCACAGATCATCATTGGTGAGAACTACAAGCGGGTGATGGTGTTCTGCGATACCAAGTTCAACACTGCCACTCTGGCCAACCAGCTGGCACGGCTGGGCTTCTCGGTAGACTGCCTGCACGGCGACCTCTCCCAGAAGGAGCGCAACCAGATCATGCAGAACTTCCGGGACGGCAAGCTGGCCATTCTGGTAGCCACTGACGTTGCCGCCCGCGGCATCGATGTTTCGGATGTGGATGCCGTGATCAACTACGATGTGCCCAGTGAGAACGAACATTACACCCACCGCATCGGCCGCACCGGCCGTGCCAAAAAGGAGGGCGTGAGCTACCTGTTCTATGTGCCGGAGGAGAAAAAGCGGGTGCAGGAACTGCTGCGCCTGACCCGCAATACCGACCTGTGCACCCCGGTGCACTTCGACTTCAACCATGAGCACATTGTGGTGGAGAAAAAGCAGGACAGCGCCGACCGGTTCCAGATCAAGTGCTATTTTTAAAGGAAGAAACTCCCTCAGTCTCGCATTCGCTCGCCAGCTCCCTCAAGGAGGGAGCCTTTGGCAGTGCGGCAAAGTTTTATGTTTTGCCAAAAGGCCCCATCTCCGAGGGGGCTGTCTGCGAAGCAGACTGGGGGAGTCTCACTTTTCTATTAAAATCTATTGACCTTCCCCTTTCTGGAAGGTGTAACATAGGCACGTAAGGAGGCACCGGAACCATGAAGATCAACGAAGTGGAAGCCGCTGTGGGCGTGACCAAAAAGAACATCCGCTTTTACGAGGAGGAGGGGCTCATTACCCCCAGCCGCGAGCCGGGCAACGGCTACCGCAGCTACTCGCAGGCGGACGTGGAACGCCTGCGCCGCATCAAGCTGCTGCGCAAGCTGGATGTGCCGCTGGCCGAGATCCGGGAAATGCTGGAAGGGCAGAAGACGCTGGCCGAGGGAATGGCCCAGCAGCTGGAACGTCTGAGCACCCGCCGCAAGGATCTGGACGAAGCCATCGGCTTTTGCAAGCTGCTCCAAAAGGACTCCGGCAGTCTGGAAGAACTGGATGTGGAGCAGACGCTTGCGCGCCTTGCTGCACGGGAGGAACAGGGAGTGACCTTTGTGAACATTGAACGCACAGACCGAAAAGGCGAGCGCATCCGCGGTGCCTGTATCGGCGCTGCCCTTTTTGTGGCGCTGATGGCTTTTGTGATCGCAACGATGGCGTGGGCCTTTTATAGCGACCCGCAGGAAGCGCCGCCGCTGCCGCTGCTCATCGTATTGTTCGGCATCCCGGTGGGGTGCATCGTTGGCACGCTGAAGGTGCTGCTGGAACGCATTGAAGAGATCGGAAAGGGAGAAGAAGATGCTTATCGTAACTATTAACGAGGTGCCCGGCAAAAAGCTGGAAGCGCTGGGCGTGGTGCGCGGCAGCACGGTGCAGAGCCGCAATCTGGGCCACGATCTGATGGCAGGGTTCCGCACGCTGGTGGGCGGTGAAGTGACCGACTACGCGGATATGCTCACCGAAGCCCGGCAGATCGCCACAGGACGCATGGTCAAGGATGCAGAGGCCCTTGGAGCGGATGCAGTTGTAGGGATGCGCTACGCTTCCGCCAGCGTCATGCAGGGCGCGGCAGAGGTCATTGCTTATGGAACGGCGGTGAAGTTCGTATGACCACAAAAGAAAAGCAGGGCTTCGGCCTTTATTTCCTGTTAGCATTTGGTCTGGCATGGCTGTGTCAGGTCGGCGGCTGCATGGCGCTGCTGCAAAAGCAGAATGCCGTGCTGTATCAGTTGGCGCTGGTCGCCACCATGTTCTGCCCGCTTCTGGCGGTGCTGCTGGTGCAAAAGGTCTTTCTGCGCCAGCCCACCGGCATCGACTGGAAGGTGCAGGGCAAGCGGCGCTACTGGCTGGCGGCATGGTTCGGCCCGGCGGTATTTACGGTGCTGGCCGCAGTGCTCTATTTTGCGGTGTTCCCGCATCGACTGGACCTCTCCGGCAGCTGGCTGGCAGCGGCCTACGGCGGCGAGATGGATGCACAGACCCTGCGCAGGGAGCTGGGCGTATCCAACCTCAGCTACATGCTGGAAACAGGTCTGTTCGCGGTCACACTGGCTCCGGTCATCAACATGTTCGCAGCTTTGGGTGAGGAAGCCGGCTGGCGCGGGTATATGATGCCTCACCTGAAGGAGCAGCTCGGCCTGCTCAACGGCCGCCTGCTGGGCGGCGTGATCTGGGGTGTCTGGCACTGGCCGCTGATGCTGCTGGTAGGCTACGAATACGGCACCAACTACTTGGGTGCGCCAGTGCTGGGCCTTTTCGTGTGGTGCATAGTCTGCTTTGCGCTCAATACCCTGTTGGACTGGCTCTATGAAAAGACCGGGTGCATCTGGGTTCCGTCCATCGCACACGGCGCATTCAATGCGGTGGCAGCGCTGTTTGTGGTTTTGACGAACCCGGCAGACAGCTATTACAATGTATTGGGTCCGGCACCCATTGGCCTGATCGGAATGCTGCCCATGCTGGCTGCTGCAGTCTGGCTGACCCTGCGAAGATCCTGAAAACCTGAATAGTTCCGGGAGAGGACTCTTCCGCTTTTGCCGCCGCAGCTGCAAAGCAGCTGCGGCGCAGTTTTTCCTGCGGCCTGCTGCTGTTTTGGGGTGCACGCAAAAAAAATGGAAAAAAGTTGTCAAAAAGTGTTGACAGAGAGCGGGAGGTGTGGTATTATACTTGA